>DASQFG010000266.1:0-3657 GCA_035633315.1 Nakamurella sp.
GGGATGCAGGTGTCGCTGTCCGAACTGGCCGAGCGGGTGACCGCGGAAGCGGCCCGGATCGACGGCCTGGAGTTGTCGGCCGAGGACAAGACCGACCGCGCGGCCTTCGTGGATGCCGTCGCGTGGCTGCAGACCAGGGGCGCCGTGCGGTTGGCCGACGGCAACGCCCGCCGCTGGGCGGACGACCCGACCGCCGGTGAGGCCCTCTACGACATCGACCGGGACGTGCTGCGGGCCGTGTATCGGCCGACCCGGGTGCTGCAACACCTGAGCAGCGTCACCGAACTGCTGCACCGGCCCGACGCGGCGAGCCGGGACACCCGCCGGCTGACCGCCGGCCAGCGGGTCCGCCGGGCCCTCGTCGAGCAACCGGTCGTCTACGACGCGGAGCTGGATCCCGGTGACCGCGGCGCCCTGCGCACCCCCTCCGCCGCCGCCGAGGTCGCCGAGCTGACCGGCATGATCGTCGAACGCCGCGCCGAAGGCATTGCGCTGCTGGATGTTTCGGGCCGCTTCTCCGACCGCCGATTCCCTGGCTCCGGAACGGTCGCGCAAGCCGCACTGCTGCTGCTGAACCGGATGGCCGACCGGGTAGGGGACCTCGACGCCCCGCAACTGATCTCCCTGCCCGCTCCCCCGCCGGCCTCCGACCGGCTGGTTGAGGCGCTGGATTCGGTGTTGCCGCGACAGGAGCACGCCGACCGGCAGGGCGACCTGCTCGTCAACCAGCCCGCCGACCGGTCAACGGATCAGTTGCCAGATCAGTCGGAACCGTCCGGTCGGGACGACGCCGCGACGACGGAAGCGCCGAGCTACCCGATGCTCGGGGACGGCTGGTTGACGACGGCCCTCGCCGAGCTGATCGAAGAATTCGGATCGACGTTCCGGGCGGCGCTGGCCGCGGACCCGCCGCGCCTGCTGGCGCAGATCATCGAATTCCTGACCGAGCTGAAGATGGTGGTCCGGGTTCCCGGCGGGGTGCTGGCGCTGCCGCTACTGGCCCGGTACCGCAACGCGGTGATGGACGTCCGGAAGCGGCCCGACGAGGGCGGACTGTTCGACCTCTGAGCGCGATCGTCCGGGAGTCGGGCGACTCGTACTACCGTTTCCGACGTGACCACCCCGCCGCGCACCCCCGCCGCCGGACTCGGCGACGCCGCCCGGTTCCGGCCGGCACGGTGTGGCGTGGTGAACCTCTGGGATTATCGCGACGAGGAGTTCGTCTTCGCCGACGGCCGGCTGGTGCTTCGCGGTCCCAACGGGTCGGGAAAGACCAAGGCCATGGAGGTGTTGTTTCCCTTTCTGTTCGACGGCCGCATCGAGCCGCGCCGGCTCAACCCGTTCGCGGGTGAGGAGCGGACGATGCGCTCCAACCTGCTCTACCGGGGCCAGGATTCGACTTACGCCTACGTCTGGATGGAGTTCCGGCACGACCCGGGGCCTGGCGACGAATCCGCTGCGGAGATGGTCACGGTCGGCGTCGGGCTGCGGGCTCAGCGGCAGACGGATCGGGTCACCCGGTGGTATTTCGTCAAGGACGGTCAGGTCGGCCGGGATTTCTCCCTGCTGGGGCCGGACGACCGGCCGCTGACGCGTCGTCAACTGGCCGAGCAGATCGGTGCCAACCGCATCACGGACAGGCCCGGTGATCATCGGACCGCCGTCGACGCCCGCCTGTTCGGGCTCGGGATCGAGCGTTTCGAGCAACTCCTCACCCTCATCTTGACGCTGCGCCGCCCGCAGCTGGCCAAGCACCTTGACCCAAAGGGGCTGTCCCGCACGCTGTCCGACGGCCTCCGTCCGCTGGACCCGTCGTTGATCGAAGAAGCGGCGCGCTCGTTCAGCGATATCGAGAACCTGCAACGCGTCCTTGAAGGGCTCGTCCAGGCCGACCAGGCCGCCACCGCGTTCCTGGCCGGGTACGCCACCTACCTGCGCACCCACGCCAGGGCCGCGTGCGACACCGTGACCGAGCGGCTCACCGTGGTGAAGGGCAGCCGCGACGGCTTGGTGGACGCGATTGCGGCGCAGCGACGGTCGGCCGGGGCCCGGCAGCAGGCCCACGAACACCACCTGCGCTGCCAGCGGGACCACGGGCGGCTCACGGCAAAGCTCAACTCCCTGAAGGAGTCTCCGGCCTACCGCAGTCGCGCCCAACTGACCCACCTGGCCGACGTCACCGCGCAACTGGCGGAGGCGGCGGGACGCGACCAGGAGCGGGCCGCCCGCGCGGGCGCCGAGGTCGAGCGGCGGCGGCGGCAGCTGGACCGTGCGCAGGAGGCGGTCACTCTCGCCCAGGCCGAGGTCGCCCGGGAGGCGGCCGAACTGCTCCAGTCCGCGGCGGAGGCCGGGATCGCGTGGAGCGGTGCGGACAACGCCGATGACGGGCGGTTGGCGGAGCGCGCACTTGCCCGGGTGACGGCCCGCGAGGAGGACATCGTGGTGCTCCGGGCGGCGCTGCTGGCGCTGGTCGAGGCGCGCCGATTGCGGGATCGAGCCGAGCAGGACCTGGAACGGGTCCAGCAACGGCACGCGGCCGCCGAGGCGGCTGCCGTGGCCGCCGAGGAGGCAGCGACCCGCGCCAGGACGGAGCTGACGACGGCGATCACTGCCTGGGGTCAGCGGCATGCGCCGGTGCTGGATCGGCTCGACGGACTGACCGGCGACGTGACGGCAGTGGCTGATCCGGCCCAGCCGACGGCTTCGCCGGCCCGGCGCCTGGTGAATGACCTGATCGCGACGATCGAGCAGTCGGACCGGCTCGACACCGCGGACCTCCCGGACGTCGTGGACGTCGCGACCGGGCCGGCGCTGCAGGCGGGCCGGGACGCGGTGGCCACCGAACGGGCGGAGGCGAAGCGGCAGGCCGCGGAGATCCAGGGCTGGCGGGCGGAACGATCGGCCATCGCGGCGGAACGCGATCAGGCGCCGCCACCCTTCGCGGCGCGCACCGCCAGCCGGGACGGACGAGAAGGAGCGCCGTTCTGGGCCGCGGTCGACTTCGCGGACGGCGTTGACGACCCGACGGCTGCGGCCGTGGAGGCGGCCCTGCACGCCGCGAATCTGCTGGACGCCTGGGTCCCACTTCACGGCGGCTCGGGCAGCGACAGGCGTTCCGCGTCAACCGATGTCCCGGATTCCGACACGGAGCTCAGGGCGCTGCCGGCGGAGGTTCGACCGCGCGGCCGGACGCTCGCCGACGTCCTGGTGGTGGAACCCGGCGGCCCGGTCGCGGCCGCCGTCGTCGACCCCATCCTGGCATCCGTGGCGCTGCTGGACGGCGATCCTGCCGGGTCCACGAACGGCGGATCGGTGGAACCGGCACCCACGGTGTCGACCACGGGCGGCTTCCGGTCGGGAATCCAGTTGGGTGCGCACCGCAAGCCGCACGCGGAGTATATCGGCACGACCGCCCGCGCTCGCCGGCGCGCGGCGCGGCTGGCCGCGCTGGACGAGCAGATCACCCGCGGCGAGTCCCTGCTCACGCAGACCCGTTCGCGCATCACAGATCTCGAGCAGCTGCTGAAAGCCGCCGGCGTCGCCCGGCAGGAACTGCCGTCCCTGGTTCCGGTCCGCAAGGCGGTTCGGGCGGTGGATGCGGCGGCCGGGGCGTTGCGGGCGCTGAACGCCGAACTCGACGAACGCCGGGCCGCCTTC
>DASQFG010000267.1:0-2531 GCA_035633315.1 Nakamurella sp.
TCTAGACGTACACCTGTTCGATACGCCAGAACCCGATCGGCGTGTCGATCGCATCCCCGAGGTCCGCCGGAGCGGTCGCCGAGGCGAGTCCGGCCGAGCTGGCACGCAGCCGGCCGCCGATGCACAGTCGTCCTCACGGGGCCCACAGTTCCTGTCACCACAGTGATTTCGGACTGCGCCGTGATATGTCACCGCAGCCCTATTGCTGCAGCCATGTCATCGCAGTGATCATCCCGGGGACCGGGATCCGCCGTTACCCGCGCCGGGGTGTCGACCGGGAACGATCGCGATCAGTCGGGCAGGCCGTATCGCAGGGTGTCAGAGACCTCGAACGCATCGCAGACCGCCGCCCAGACCATTTTCGGGTCTTCGCCCGCCGCCAACGCCTCGTCGGCGGTCAACCCACCCAGCGCCGAGAACACATGGTCGCGGGCCACCGAGGGCGCGCGCGTCGACCCGAATTGCAGCTGCATCAGGCCCCGGAACTCGGTCAGTCGCACGGACACGACCCTACCCAGCGCACCGGTGGGGATTCGCGGCGAGCATCCTCACCGCCGACCCCACCCACACCCGCAGTTCACCGCCACCTGGGCACCCGGGGTCGCGGATCGTGATGCCGAGCGGAGCTTCCGGCAGACTGCGTGGATGGACCCCACCGGCCTGTCCAGCCCGATCGGCCAACTGGTCATCGCCGCCGGGCTGATCTCGACCATCGTCGTGTTGATCATGCTGCTGCGTCGCCGGCGCTGACGACCGCACGGCCGCTTGCCGAGACATCGCCGCTTCGCCCGGTAGCGGCACGCCGGTGCGCGCACCGCACGGCGTCCGCCCGCGGGGCCCACAGGCTCCCTGAAAAGTTTCAAAACGGAACGGGTGCGTTTCGGAATAACATCACTGCGGACTCACGTTGTCAGACACGAGTGCTGAACTTGCGGTACCGCCCCCCTCCGGCGTCAACGGCATGACGAAGGTTGCCCTATGTCCGAGTCCTCCGCGCCCCTCACCGGGAGCGTCGCCTCCCAATCGACCATCCTCGGCGCGTACCCGAAGCGCTGGAGTGCGCTCGGAGTCCTGGTAGTGGGGCTCCTCGTGGTCATCCTGGACAACACGATCCTGAACGTTGCCCTGAAGACCATCCAAGAGGATCTGGGCGCCAGCCAGAACCAGCTGGTCTGGGCGATCAACGCCTACTCCCTGGCGTTCGCCGCGCTGCTGTTCACCTGGGGGGTGATGGGCGACCGGTTCGGCCGCAAAAAGATCCTGCTCATCGGCCTCGGATTGTTCGGCGTGGCCTCGGCCCTCTGCGCATTCGCCACCAGTCCCGGCGAGCTCATCGCCTTCCGCGCACTGATGGGCATCGGAGGCGCGTCGGTCATGCCGATCTCGCTGTCGATCATCACCGTGATCTTCCCGCCGCAGGAGCGCGGCAAGGCCATCGGCGTCTGGGCCGCAGCGGTCGGCGGTGCAGTGGCCCTCGGGCCCGTCCTCGGTGGTCTGCTACTCGAGCACCCGAACTGGTTCAAGTGGCTGACCGGGAACGACTGGGGCTCGGTCTTCTTCATCAACGTGCCGATCGTCATCCTCGGTGGCATCGGAATCTTCATGGTGGTGCCGGAAACGAAGAACCCCCGCCCAGGCAAGCTCGACCCGATCGGCCTTGTGCTCTCGGTGGTCGGCCTGTTCGCCGTCGTCTACGGCATTCAGAATGCCTCCGCCGTCGGCTGGGCGGCCACTTCCACCTGGGGTTTCATTGTTCTCGGGATGATCGTCCTGCTCGCGTTCGGGATGTACGAGCTCAAGAGCACGCACCCCTCGATCGACCTGTCACTGTTCCGCATCCGGTCGTTCTCGATACCGCTGACCGGCGTCTCGCTGGCCTTCGCGGCGATGCAGGGCACGCTGCTGTTCCTGACCTTCTACTACCAGATCGTCCGCGGTTGGTCGCCGCTGCAGGCGGGGCTGCTGGTCCTGCCGTTCGCCGTCGGCCAACTCCTCGGCGCCCCGCGCAGCGCCAAAATGGTGCACCGGTTCGGCGCCCGCAAGGTGATCCCCGGCGGACTCGTGTTCGCCCTTGTCGGCATGCTGTGCTTCGCATTCGTCACTCCGGACACTCCCGTGTGGTTCCTCGTCGTGGTCGGGGTGATCTTCGGGTTCGGGCTGGGCAACACCATCGCTCCGTCCACCACCCGGATGACGCTGGCGACCCCGCCGGAGCGTTCGGGGTCCGGATCCGCTGTGCAGAACACCGTCCGGCAGGTCGGAGCGGTGTTCGGGGTCGCGATCCTGTCGTCGGTGGTCGGCACCGTCTACAGCAACAACATGAGCCCGCTACTCCAGGGCAAGGGACTACCGCCTGACGCGCTGGCGGCCGCGACCGACTCCATCGGCGGCACCAACGAGGTCGCAGACCGGCTGGCAGCGACCGGCACGGTGCCGGCACCGTTGATCGATCAGCTTCGGCAGGCGGCCAACGACTCGTTCATGCCGGCTCTGCACACCGCGGCATTCGTTTCCGCGGGACTCCTGGTCAT
>DASQFG010000268.1:0-2446 GCA_035633315.1 Nakamurella sp.
GCCAGGTTCGGTCGCCAGTGTGCTGGGTACGACGGCGCCAGCGCCGACTGTTGCCAGCGGATTGGCGGCGACCCAGCAGGCGGCGATCCCGTGTGGGAATGCCTACATCGTGCAGGTGGCCTCGGAACTCGACCAGGCGACGTTCGCTCGGCGAGTGAGCGCGGTTCAGTTGGCCAACCAACTACCACCTGAAGCGAAATGGACGCAGACGAGCGACTCGTGCGCGATCTTCACCGCACAGGTCAATGCTCTCGTGCTGTACTCCGGTCCGTACGCATCGCCATTCGACGCCTGTCCGGCCCGGCTGGCGAGCCCGCCCGATGCGTTCATCAAGGGCACGACGCCCGACACGGCGAACACCTACGTTTCCTGCCTGTGCCCGGCGGACGCATCGTCTCTCCCGGCCATCCGGACCGTCGGTGAGCAGGGTGTCTGGATCGGCGAGTTGCCGCGGGTGTTGGGCAGTCGTCTCGACTACAACGTCGGATCGATCAACGCCGATCCTTCGGTCGGCGATCCGGGCCGCTGGGGGACGTACACGGCGGACACGGCCGCCGCGGTCGGGCGTATCCAGGCGGAGGCTGGGCTTCCGGTTACCTCCCAGGTGGACGCTGCGACGTGGGCGGCGTTGCGGGGGCATTCCTGCTGACCCGCGTCGCGGGTCGGCCCGCGGGTCACAGGACGACCACAGAGCGGAGCACCTCGCCGCGGTGCATCTTGTCGAAGGCCGACTCGATGTCGCCCAGCCCGATCGTTTCGGAGACGAACCTGTCCAGCGGCAGCCGGCCCTGCAGGTACAGCTCGGTCAGTACCGGGAAGTCCCGCGACGGCAGGCAATCCCCGTACCAGGACGACTTGAGCGAACCGCCGCGGCCGAAGAACTCCAGCAACGGCATCTCCAGCGTCATGGTCGGGGTGGGCACGCCGACCAGCACCACGGTGCCGGCCAGGTCGCGGGCGTAGAACGCCTGCTTCCAGGTCTCCGGGCGGCCGACGGCATCGATCGCCACGTCGACGCCGAACCCGTCGGTCAGCGCCTGCACCGCTTCGACGACGTCACCGGCGCCGGCCAGCACCGTGTGGGTGGCGCCGAACTCCTTGGCCCAGGCGAGTTTCCGCTCGTCGGTGTCGATCGCGATAATGGTGTGCGCGCCGACCAGCCGGGCCCCGGCGATGGCGGCGTCACCGACTCCACCGCAGCCGATGACGGCCACCGAGTCGCCGCGGGTGACGTTGCCGGTGTTGATGGCCGCGCCGATGCCGGCCATCACGCCGCAACCCAGCAGGCCGGCGACGGTGGCGGGCACCTCGGGGTTGACCTTCGTGCACTGCCCGGCCGCGACCAGGGTCTTCTGGACGAATGCGCCGATCCCCAGCGCGGGGGACAGCGGGGTGCCGTCCGCGAGAGTCATTTTCTGCTGGGCGTTGTGGGTGGCGAAGCAGTACCAGGGACGGCCACGCCGGCAGGCCCGGCAGGATCCGCAGACAGCGCGCCAGTTCAGGATGACGTAGTCGCCCGCCTGGACATCGCTGACCCCGGCGCCGACGTCTTCGACGATGCCGGCCGCTTCGTGCCCGAGCAGGTAGGGGTAGTCGTCACCGATCCCGCCCTGCTTGTAGTGCAGGTCGGTGTGGCACACCCCGCACGCCTGCACCCGCACCAAGGCCTCACCGGGTCCGGGGTCGGGGACCAGCACGGTGGTCAGTTCGACCGAGGCGTCCTTGCCGCGGGAAATGACGCCCTGGACCTCGTGCACCATGAACGGCTCCTTCTGCGGTGATCAGCGTTGACCGACCGAGAGTAACCACGGCGCCCGCCCACTGCTGGCACCCCGCTCGCCCAGCGCCCCCCAGCGCCCCCCTTGGACGGCGCGGATCAACTCCCTCAGCGCGCATCAAATCGGCAACTCGAATCACTTCAGTCCCACAACCGAGACCTTTATGCGCGCCGGCGAAGTTGATCCGCGCTGGAAAGGGGGATCAGGGGCGGGCGGCGATCCGGCTCATCTCGGCGCGCGAGACGACCTTGACCCGGGCCCGGCTCTGCGGGGCGCCGGCGGCGATCTCGTGCGCGTCCAGCAGGTCCCAGCCGGCGAAGTCGGTGACCGGCAGGCCCTTCGAGGCGAGCAGCGCGTCGATCGCGGCATCCTCGCGCTGCGGCGCTCTGGCCAGGTCGGGCGCGTCGACCAGCAGGTTGGCCACCGTCTCTGCGGCGTCGGACTTGGTGTGGCCGATGAGGCCAACGGGTCCGCGCTTGACCCACCCGGTCGCGTAGATCCCGGGCAACGGATTGCCGTCCAGGTCAAGGACCCGGCCACCGTCGTTGGGCAGGATCAGCCGCCGGGTGTCGAACGGCAGATCCTCGATCGCCTCCGAGCGGTAACCCACCGCCCGGTAGACCGACTGCACCTCCCAGTCGGTGAACTCGCCGGTGCCACGAACGGTG
>DASQFG010000269.1:0-6659 GCA_035633315.1 Nakamurella sp.
GGTGTTCGCCTCGATGACCTTCTCCACTGCGGGCGTCACCTGATGGTCCTTGACCGCGTCGATCGCCGGAAGGGCGTTCTCCCACAGCACTTCCCAGCTGAGCTTGGCCAGCGCGGTCCCGGTCACCGTCGGCAGTCCGCCTGCCATCGTCTTGGAGTTCGAGCGGGAGGTTGCCCTGGCTTCCAGCCAGGTCGCCAGGGCGTCACCGACGCCGGCGATCAGCAGGGCCACCGGGGCGTTGGCCACGATCTGCGAGTCGACCAGCACGAGATCGGGGTTCCTCGGGAAGAACCGGTACTCCTCGAACTCCCCGGTCTCGGTCTAGATCACCGACAGCGCGCTGCACGGCGCGTCGGTGGACGCCACCGTCGGGCAGTTCGCCCACCGGATGCCGGCCAGGAACCCGGCGGCCTTGACTGCGTCGATGGTGCTGCCGCCACCGACCGCGATGGCGATGTCCGCCTTGGTCTTCTTGATCACCTCGACCAACCGGTCCACCTCCTTGGCGCTGGGGATCCCGTTGAACTTCTCCCGGTGCAGCGGCAGATCGGCTTCCTTCAGGGACGTCTCGACATCGTGACCGACGAAACCCCACACCAGGTCGTCGGCGACCAGCAGCGGGGTCGACCCAAGCTGCTTGACGAACTCGCCGAGCTGATGGATGGCTCCCTTGCCCTGGACGTAGCGTCCTGGGCTGATCACGGTGCGGACGGTCGGTGCCATGATTTCTCCTGTCGTGGGGACGTGGTGGCGGCTCTGTTCCCACGCTAGATCAGGGCCAAGCAGGGGGCCTCGCCATTCTCAATCTGAGAATGGCGGCCCGAAAACCGCACACGCCTAAACGACGCCTAAAAGGACTTGGCGCGCTCGGTGCGAATGCCGTATCGCTTGATCTTGCGGTACATCGTGGCCCGGGAAAACCCGAGATCCTCGGCCGCCTCGGTGACGCCGCCGGCGCTGCGTTCCAGGGCGGCAACAATGGCGTCCCGCTCGATGACCTCGAATCGGGACAGCCGGAACCGTGCGGTGCTGGGCACCGGAATACGCGGCCGCTGGGCGATGGCCTGCAAGTACCCGTCGAGTTCGTACACCGACCGGGCCACCGAGCGGCCGGCCAACTGCGCCTCGATGTTCATGGCGGTCTGCACGGCCAGCGCCAGCAGCAGGTCGTTGCGTCGCTCCGACCATGTGGTCAGGCTCAACGCGCCCATGACGTCGCCGGTCACCGGGTCATGGATCGGCGCACCCGCGCAGGTGTAACCGGCCAGCCTGGCGTTGTAGTGCTCGTCGCCGGCGACCAGTCCGGGGCGGTTGGCGGCGAGTGCGAGGCCGAACCCGTTGGTGCCGACGGCGGTCTCGGAATAGTTCGACCCGGGCGCGAGCGCCACCTTGTCCAGGGACTTGACGATCCGGGTGTCGTTGCAGCTCCGCGAAACCACCAAACCGGTCTCGTCCGACAACATCATGCTGATCGGCTCGTCCGCCAGCGTGGACTGCAGCGCGCTGAGCACCGGCCCGGCGGACCGGGTCAACCGGGAATCGATGTCGTAGTCGCTGGTGAACGGGACGTCGAGGTCCTCGATCGGCAGACCCCAATGCTGGCAGCGCGCCCAGGAAGCTCTGATGACGGCGCGGACGTGTGCCCCCGAGCGTCGCGCAGGCAGGCCGTAGCGCTCTCGGTCCAGAAAGACGACAGGCTCTTCAGAGGGCACCTGTGCCTCCTTCCCGGCGAACCTCCGCAGGCTACACCGGGCGGCTGAGCAGGGCAGATCGCCGGTTTGTCTTAGATTGAGACAACCCTTGGATCGTCGGCCCGACGTGCGTTCAATGAGCACACGACCAGGCGGATCGCCTCGCAAAGGCGCGAGAGGGAGATCATCATGTACTCAAAAGACGGGGAGAATTACTTCATCGTCGATGCGCACCTGCACATGTGGGACGGTTCCGACGCCAATCAAAGGAACGTCCACGGCGCCCAATTCATCGAGTGCTTCTACGATTACCACAAGAACCTCTCGCCGGAGGAATACGTGTGGACGCTGGAGAAATACAAGAAGTATTCCGAAGAACAATTCATGACGGACATCTTCGACAACGGCTACGCCGACCACGCGATCTTCAACCCGGCAGCGCTGAACGACTTCTACGTCAACGGCTTCAGCCGACCGCTGGCCTGGGACATGGCAGAGCGCAATCCCGACCGGCTCACCTACAACCACAACTTCGATCCCCGCAACGGCGAGGTCGGACTGCGCCAACTGGAGGAGGACGCGGCGAAGTACCACCTCAAGGGCGTGAAGCTGTACACCGCGGAGTGGCACGGGGACAGCCGCGGCTACAAGCTGAGTGACCCGTGGGCCTACACCTACCTGGAGAAGTGCCAGGAACTGGGCATCAAGAACATCCACGTGCACAAGGGCCCGACCATCAAGCCGCTGGACCGTGACGCCTTCGATGTCAGCGACATCGACCACTGCGCAACGGATTTCCCGGATCTGAACTTCATCGTGGAACACGTCGGGCTGCCCAGGCTGGAGGACTTCTGCTGGATCGCCACCCAGGAATCGAACGTGTACGGCGGCCTCGCGGTGGCGATCCCGTTCATCCACACCCGCCCGCGCTACTGGGCGCAGATCATCGGCGAGTTGCTGTACTGGATCGGCGAGGACCGGATCCTGTTCAGCTCCGACTACGCGCTGTGGCAGCCGAAATGGCTGATCGAGAAGTTCGTCGACTTCCAGATCCCCGAGGACATGCAGGGCGAGTACAAACCCATCACCACGGACCAGAAGAAGAAGATCCTCGGCCTCAACGCGGTCAGCCTGTACCCGCACATCAAGGTGCCGGAGGAGTTGCAGCTGCGGGAGCCGGCGATGGCGTCATCGTCCTCACCGGGACCGATCGGGTCGGAATGAACGACACTGCTCCGCAGGGGCAACGGAATGCGAGTATTGCCGTCGGCGATGTGCGCGCGTCTGCCCTCAGCGTCAATGGGGCCGACGACCGTCTCGGTCACGTGGCTGCGGCCCTCGGCACCGTGATCGACCCGGAACTCGACGAACCGATCACCGACCTCGGGTTCGTCACCGACCAACGGATCGACGGGCGCCGGGTGGCGGTGCGACTCCGGTTGCCGACCGCGTTCTGCTCACCGAGCTTCGCCTACCTGATGGTGTCCGACGCGCACTACGCGTTGTCCGCAATCGACTGGGTCCAGGACGTAACGGTGACGCTGGAGGACCACCACGACGCCGCCCGCATCAACCGCGGGGTCGCCGCCGGTCTCGGCTTCGCCGGGACCTATCCGGAGGAGGCGGCCGGCGAACTGGATGCACTGCGCCGGACCTTCCGGGTGAAGGCGCACACGGCGTTCATCGAGCGGGTCTGCACCATCATGGTGCGCGAACACCATTGGGCCGTCGAGGATCTCGGCTCATTGCGGATCGCGGACCTGCCCGCCGGTCGGCCGGCCGACGGGCTGCGCCGCCGCCGGGCCGACCTGGGGCTGCCCAGCGGTCCGGATGATCTCGTCATGGTCGACGAGTTCGGGGAGCACTGGACGCCGGAGGCGATCCCGCTGAAACTGCGCTTCGCCAAGGCGGTCCGGATCTCCATCGACGGCAACGCGCACTTCTGCCGCGGCCTGCTGCGGACCCGGTACCCGGACGCCGCCGCCGATCAACGCGCCCGCGGGCACGAGAGTCTCGGCACCGACCTGGGTGTCCCGGCCGTCATCCGGCACTAGCGGTGGCCGCCGCCAACCGCACAGCCATACATCCGCCATCGAACACACCAGTGGGGAGCCCGTCATGAGAGCCGTGCAGGTCGTCGAGTACCACAAGAACCTGGAGATGACAGACATCCCGGAGCCGACGTTGAGCGGTCCGCTGGACGTCATCGTCCGGATCGGCGGCGCCGGGGTGTGCCGGACGGACCTGCATATCCTGGAAGGCCAGTGGGCCGAGAAGTCCGGGGTCACCCTGCCGTACACGATCGGCCACGAGAACGCCGGCTGGGTGCACGCCGTGGGTGACGCGGTGACCAGCGTGGCGCAGGGTGACAAGGTGATCCTGCATCCGGTGGCCACCTGCGGACAGTGCGCCGCGTGTCGCGCCGGGGACGACGTGCACTGCACCAACAGCGCTTTCCCTGGGATCGACACCGATGGCGGGTACGCCGAGTACCTCCGGACGTCCTACCGCAGCGTGGTCAAGCTCGACGACGCGCTGGAACCCGCCGACGTCGCCGCGTTGGCCGACGCCGGTCTGACCGCCTACCACGCTGTGGCCAAGGCGGCCAGGCTGCTGCGGCCGGGGCAGGTCGCCGTGATGATCGGCGCCGGCGGTCTCGGGCATATCGGGATCCAGGTGTTCAAGGCGATCAGCGGCGCCACCCTGGTCGTCACCGATCGCAACCCGGCTGCCCTGGCGATGGCCAAGGAGCTGGGCGCTGACCACACCCTGCTGTCCGACGCGCAGGGATCGCACGTCGACGCCGTCCTTGAGCTGACCGGCGGGCACGGGGCGGAGGCGGTGATCGATTTCGTCGGTGAGGGCGGCGCGACGTCCGAGGGCGTGCGGATGCTGCGGCGGGCCGGAAACTACTACGTCGTCGGCTACGGCGAGAACATCAACGTCCCGACCATCGACATCATCTCCACCGAGATCAACTTCATCGGCAACCTGGTCGGCTCCTACACCGACCTGTCGGAGCTGATGGTGCTCGCCGCCCAGGGCAAGGTCACCCTGCACACCACGAAGTACCCGCTGGACGATTTCCAGCAGGCGATCGACGATCTGGACAACGGCCGGGTACGGGGGCGCGCGATCCTCATCCCGTGAGAGATTCGGTCAGGTGACGCCGACCTGGTGACCGTGATCCGGTGACCGTGATCAGGTGACCGTGATCCAGGTCAACCCGGGCGGGTAGGGTCGCCGCGATGAGCACCACCGCCGATCACCACCGACCCGTGGGCGTGACGCTGGCCGAGCGGCTGGCGTCGGGCCCGGTGGTACTCGACGGGGGACTGGCCACGTTGTTGGAAGCGCACGGGCACGACCTGACGTCCGCGCTGTGGTCGGCCCGGCTGCTGCTGGACGACCCCGGCGCGATCACGGCCGCGCACCGGGAGTACTTCGCGGCCGGCGCGCAGGTCGCCATCGCCTCCTCGTACCAGGCGTCGTTCGACGGGTTCGCTGCGCTCGGGCTGGACCGGGACGCCGCGGCCGACGCGCTACGGCGGTCGGTGGCACTGGCCCGCGAGGCCGCTGCACAGGCACCCAAAAAGGGGCCCGACCCGGCACCCGGACTCGGCGAGCGGTGGGTTGCGGCGTCGGTGGGACCGTACGGCGCCGCGCTGGCCGACGGCTCGGAATACCGCGGTGACTACGGGCTGTCGGTGGCCGAGCTGCGCGCCTGGCACCGCCCGCGGCTGCAAGTGCTGGCCGCCGCGGGCGCGGACGTGCTGGCCATCGAGACGATCCCGTGCCTGGCCGAGGTGCAGGCGCTACTCGAGGAACTGCGGGGCACCGGCATGCCGGCGTGGTTGTCGCTGACCTGCGCCGACGGGCGGACCAGGGCCGGCGAACCGGCCTCCGAGGCCTTCGCGATGGCCGCGGACGTCGACGAGATCATCGCCGTCGGCGTCAACTGCTGTGCTGCCGACCAGGTGCTCGACCTGGTGGAGTTGGCGGTGCAGCACTCCGGGAAACCGGCCGTGGTGTACCCGAACAGCGGCGAGCGCTGGGACGCGGAAGGCCGATGCTGGTCGGGGACAAGCACTTTCGGGCCGGAACACGCCGCCGAGTGGATCGAGGCGGGCACCCGGCTGGTCGGCGGCTGCTGCCGGGTCGGGCCGACGGCGATCAACCGGTTGGCCGCCGCGGTGCGGGGCCGGACGGTTCCGGATCCCTCGACCGCGCCATCGACGGCACCGCCGCACCGGGCGGGCTGACGGCCCCTACACCGCGGCGCGGAGCGGCCAGCGCCCACAGCCCCACCGCGACGACGGCAGCCAGCTCGGTGATCACCAGGCCCCGTTCGATCAGGCCCAGCGGGATCGCCCGGAACCACGGCGTGCCGGTCCTGGGAGCCATCAGCATGGCGACGATCAGCGGGCTGAACCAGGCCAGCGACGCCGCGCCCAGCCAGAACGCTGCCCGAGCCAGACCCCGCCCCGCAGGGGCAGCGCGGGCGCGGCGGCGGGTCAGCAGCATGACCGCGATCGGCAGGCTCAGGAACGCCACCACGCTGGCGATCCGGTGGATCTGGCCGTTCGCGCTCGGCCCGATCGCCCAGTTGTGCTTGGGGAACGCCACGATGACCAGCAGGCCGGCCACCCACAGCCCGCCGACGAGCAGGCCGGTCGATCGCCAGGTCGCCTGCCGGGTCAGCAGCAGGGCGAAGAACACGGCTAATGAAGACAGCGCCGCCGCCACCGCAGCCGCGTTGAACATCCAGCCGACCTCGGTGAGGGCATACTCGCTGATGGTCTGCCGGACCGAGGAGATCCCGGCGGTCTCCGGCAGCAGGTGCAGGATGCCGATCATGATCGCGGCGCCGCCCAGGCCCGCGAGCCCCGAGATCGCCAGCGCGTGGCCCGCCGCCGCGTCCTGTCTTGGGATCGGATCGGGCGGGATGGGATCGGGCGGGATGGGATC
>DASQFG010000270.1:0-4551 GCA_035633315.1 Nakamurella sp.
CTTCGCCCCCGACCCGTCGGGCCGGCTGTTCAACCCCGCGCTGGCCGGCGGCGCGCTGCTCGATCTGGGGATATACCCGCTGTCGTTCGCCTCGTTCGTGGTGGGCGAGCCCGACCTGGTCATCGCCGCCGGTCGCGTCACCGACACCGGTGTGGACGGCCAGGTGTCCATCACCCTCGGCCGCGGCTCGGCGCAAGCCTGCGTCAACACCACGTTGTGGGCGAGAACGCCGACCACCGCGTCGATTTCGGGCACCGTTGCCCGGGCCGAGCTGTCCGGCCCGTTCTACGCGCCGGGTGTGCTGACACTGACCGGTTCCGACGACCAGCAACTGGTGCGCGCGCCCGACCCCGTCACCGGACACCAGGGGCTGTGTTACGAGGCCGCGCACCTGGCCACCCTGGTGGCGGACGGCGCGATCGAGTCACCGCTGCTACCGGCAGAGGAGACCATCGGCATCCTCTCGATCATCGACGAGATCCGCCGCCAGATCGGAGTGTCCTACCCCGGCGAGTGACCCCCGCGTCCCCCCTGGTTGGCGCGGATCAACTTCCACAGCGCGGATGAACCAGTTCACTCCTGACGCACCCGTCCCATAACCGCGACGTTCAGCCGCGCCCGAGTACTTGATCCGCGCCATCAAAGGGGCGCGGCGCGACCGGGGGCTGGACGATCCTCATGCACATCACCTCTGACGGAGGAATCGGCGGACCGGCTCGGCCCGGTGCTGGCAGGCAGTGTCGCCCCGGACCAGATGGATGTCGGGTCATCTGCTGTTCGTGGTGCTCGGCCCGGTGCTGGTGCTGGGCGTGGCCGGTATGGTGGCCGGGCTCATCCACGGGGCGCGGATCGGCGACCTGCCCGGCGGCCTGCAGTCCACGCTGTCCGCGATGCTGGCTCAGGCACCGCCCGCCCTGGTGATGGGCGGCATTGCGGTGGCACTGTTCGGCTGGCTTCCCGGTGGACGTCACTGGCCTGGGGGGCTGGTGATCGCGCTGCTGCTCGGTCAGCTCGGCTCGCTGCTGCAGCTGCAGCAGGCCCTGATGAACCTCTCGCCCTACACCCACGTTCCGCCCGGTGCCTGCTGAACCGATCAACTGGGTGTCCACCATCGTGCTGCTGGCCGTCGCAGCCGGGCTGATGGTCGCCGCGGCCTTCTCGGCTTCCGGCACCGGGATGTGACCTGACACCACCGATCAGTGATCGCTGAGCCGGTCGCCGGGGCCCTCCGCCAGGGTCAGGGCCTCGGCGTGCCGGCGCGCCACCACCCGCAGCGCGGATTCCGGGTCCTGGCCGGCGGCACCCGCCTGGTAGGCGATCCGGAACAGCTGCTCACCGACGGAGTCCCCATCGGGCAGCTCCACCCGCAGACCGAACTTCGCCGCGCGGTGACCCAGTTTCCCGGCGAGCGCCGCCGACGGCTGGCCCAGCGCGACCCCGGCCAGGGCTCGGGAGCGGCCGCGTTCCGATCGCTTGAACTCGTCCCAGCGGTCCTGCTGATCGGCCGCCGAGAACTCCCGGTCGGCGTTTTCTGCAGCAGCGTCGATCACGCTGCCCGGCGCGCCGCCTGGTCCGCCGAACACGTGCGGGTGACGGCGCACCAACTTGTCCACCAGGACACCGGCGACCTCGTCGATGTCGAAGCCGCCCTGGTCGGCCGGTGTCTCGTCGGCGATCCGGGCGTGGAAGAGCACCTGCAGCAGCACATCACCCAACTCCTCGCGGACGGCGGCGGGATCCCCCCGCTCGACCGCGTCGACCAGCTCATAGCATTCCTCGATCAGGTACCGCAGCAGCGAGACGTGCGTCTGCTCGGCATCCCACGGACATCCGCCCGGAGCCCGCAGCCGATCCATCACCGCCACCGCATCCAGCAGGCGCTCGCCGGCGCCGTGGTCCGGCGTGGGTGGGCGGGCCGCGGGGCGTGCCGCGTGGAGGGGATCACCGGGATCGGTAGGATCGACGTGATCAACCATGATCGACCGCCGCGGTCACAGACCGCTGGCGCCGGGAACCACCTGCAGCGCGTAGGGATCCCAGGCGCCCAGACGGGGATTGACGGTGACGCCGGCCTGCTCCGCATACGGCGCCAACAGCAGTGCGCCCAGATCGAAGGCGCCGGAGATCTGCTGTTGCTGCAATTCGGCGGCGGTGAGCAGGGCCGGCCTTTCCGCGCGGTCGAGCACCCGCAGAACGAGATAGCTGCCCTGCGAGGGGTACAGGATGACGTCACCCACCTTGGCGCTGAACACCCCGGTGGGGCCGGCCGCTGGTGTGGCGAGCAGGGTCAGCTGCGGGAGTTGCACGCCTTTGGGGGATGCCGCGATCAGCGCGTCGACACCGGCCGGGTCGGCGAGGAATTGGTTCCGCGTGTTGATCGCATCCTCGCGTGTGTTGACGGTGACTCCGTCCACGGCGACGCCGACATCGGTGACTGGCGCGCCCTGCGCAGGCAGCGCCTTCAGCAGACCCTCCAAGCGCAGAAAGTCACGAATCGCGTCGGGGACCACTGATTCCGGAACACCGAGTTTCTGGGCCGCGGTGGCGGATCCGGCACCGGACACCGCCGCATTGACATCGGAGTCGGACACCTGCACACCGGCGTCCGACGCGGCCAGATCCAGCAACTGACCGCGGATCGCGGCCGTGGCCTGCCTGCGGTTGACCTCCGCGACGTCGACCGGACTGACCGTCACCCCGTTGGTCTGCTGCGCCTGGACCATGGCGGCCGACCGATCGAAGATCGCGGCCTCGGAAATGGACACATCTCCGACCTGAGCCGCCGAACTCGGCGGGTTGGAACACGCGGAAAGCGTCAACACGACTACGGACACCCCGATCAGGGCACCCACGACCCGGCCAGCGAACACCCACGTCACCTTCCCATGTCGGAGGCCGCCGGCAGATACCCACCCGACGTGACGGCCCCGCTCAGACTGCCACACACCACCGCACGATCCGAACGCGCCGAGTATCGCAGGCCCGGGCACGGGCAGACGCAGGCGAACGACGCCCGGGCCGACGTGGCCCGGGCGTCGTCAATCAGATCTCTCTCAATGAGATCGCTTCAGTAGGCCCCGCTGGAGGACACGACCGCCTTCGCCGTCTTCCAGAGGATGACCACGTCACCGGTGATGGACCAGTTCTCGACGTAGTACACGTCCAGCCGTACGGTGTCCTCCCAGGTCAGGTCCGATCGGCCGGAAACCTGCCAGAGGCCGGTCATGCCCGGCTTGACCAGCAACCGCCGGCGCGCCTCGTCACCATAGAAGCTCGACCTCCGCCGTCAGCGGCGGACGCGGGCCGACCAGGCTCATGTCCCCGATCACGACGTTGAACAGCTGGGGGAGCTCGTCGATGCTGAACCGGCGGATGAACTTGCCGACCTTGGTGATGCGTGGGTCGTTCTTGATCTTGAACAGCACCTCGTTGCCGGCGTCGTGCTGCTCGGCCTTGAGCGAGGCCAGCCGCGCCTCTGCGTCCACCACCATGGACCGATACTTGATCATGCGGAACGTCTCGCCATTGATTCCGACGCGCTCCTGACGGAAGAACACCGGACCCTTGCTGGTCGCCTTCACCGCAACCGCGACCGCGAGCAGCACCGGCGACAGAAGCAGCACCAGCAGCACGCTGGTGACCGCGTCGAAGGTCTTCTTCAGTATCCGGTTGGCGCCGCGGTATGTGGGTCGATCGACGTGGATCAACGGAAGCCCAGCCACCGGCTGCGTGTGGATCCTCGGTCCCGCGATGTTCGTCAGAGCCGGCGCCAGAACCAGCTCGGCGTCCGTGTCTTCCAACGCCCAGCTGAGCCGGCGCACCGCACTGGGTCCGAATGCCGCAGTCGCCGTAACTGCGACAGTATCGGCGCGGGACTGGCGGGCGACTTCGGCAATGGACGTGAGATCGCCGAGCACCGGGACACCGTCGATTGAAATCAGGGCTCCGCCGTCATGGTCGACGGTATTCACATCCTGGCTGATACACACGCCGATCACCTTGTATCCGGCACGTGGAGCGAGGCGCAGGTCGCGCAGCAACTCGGTCACCGTGTGGATGTTTCCGACCGCCAACACCTGGGACATGAACTGTCCCACGTCCCGCTGGCGATGCAGCCACCGCCGCCAAATGTAGCGGTCCAGCAATACTGCCCCTAAGCCAGCAGGCATCATGATCACGAGATAGCTGCGCGGCAATTCCAGCTGGAAGAGATAGGACGCGATCGCAGCCGCCCCGAACACGATCAACGTGGCATGTATCACCTGTTTGTACTCGGTCGCACCATATCCAATGGCTTTGGGGTCATGACTACCCGACCACACGAGCGCCATCATCCACGCAACTAGAAGCACCGCAGTCAATGCAAGAAAGGGTATGAACGAGAGATTCGGCGATAGCCCATTTGTGTTGACCAGAGGACGCACGAGATGGACGCCGACCGCCGCCCAGAACAAGGCGAGGAGATCAGTGATCATCACGCGAGCCGCGTAGCGTCGGCCCCAAGACCGTCGCTTGGACCCCGACGTCGATTCCCTCTCGATTCCAGCTTCG
>DASQFG010000271.1:0-4790 GCA_035633315.1 Nakamurella sp.
AGCAGCAGGTACAGCACCGCCATCCGGACGGTGACCCCGTTGGCCACCTGTTCCACGATCACCGACCCGGCGCCGTCGGCGACCTGCGGGGTGATCTCCATCCCGCGGTTCATCGGACCCGGGTGCAGCACGATGCCGTGCTCGGCGATCAGGTCCCGCCGCCGGCTGTCCAGCCCGTACGAGCGGCTGTACTCCCGCTCGGTGGGGAAGAACGCGCCGCTCATCCGTTCGCGCTGCACCCGCAGCATCATCACCGCGTCGGCGCCGACCAGCGAGGAGTCCAGGTCATAGGAGACGACGGCCGGCCAGCTGGTCACCCCGACCGGCAGCAACGTCGGCGGCGCGACCAGCGTCACCTCGGCGCCGAGCGTGGACAGCAGCAGCACGTTGGACCGCGCGACGCGCGAGTGCAGCACGTCACCGACGACCACGATCCGCCGGCCGTCCAGCCCGCCGAGGTGCCGGCGCAAGGTGTAGGCGTCCAGCAGCGCCTGCGTGGGGTGCTCGTGCGTGCCGTCACCCGCGTTGATCACGTGGCCGTCCACCCAGGCCGAAAGCTGTTGCGGCGCACCGGAAGAGGAATGCCGGCAGACCACAGCGTCGGCGCCCATGGCCTGCAGGGTCCAGGCCGTGTCCTTGAGCGATTCGCCCTTGGACACCGACGAGCCCTTGGCCGAGAAGTTGATCACGTCGGCGGACAGCCGCTTGGCCGCCAACTCGAAGGAGATCCGGGTACGGGTGGAGTCCTCGAAGAACAGGTTCACCACCGTGCGGCCGCGCAGGGTGGGCAGCTTGCGCACCTCGCGGCCGGCGATGGCCTGCTCGATGCGCTGCGCGGTGGACAGCACGTGCTCGGCGGTGGCGCGGTCCAGGTCGGCCGCCGAGAGCAGGTGCCGGGGCATCCGCACCTCCGGCACGGCCGGCGCCTGCGGGGCGGCGGCGCGCCCGGAGCCGGCCGGCGCAGGTGGCTGGCCGGATCCCGCGGCCGAGCGTTCCCTGGGTTGCATGGCCACCGTCATGACTGTGTCCCCCGTCCGTGTGGTGCAGTGGTTCTGATCGCCGCGGGTGCGCCCGGCCCCGAGCCCGATCCAGAAGGCGACCCTGGTGTGGACTCAGGTGCGGACTCATGTGTGGGCCGGGAAGTGGGCACCGCCCTGGCCAACTCGACGCTGTCGGAGCCGTCGGACTCCACCAACCGCACGGAGACGTCGTCACCGAAGGCTGTCGGGATGTTCTTGCCGACGTAGTCGGCCCTGATCGGCAGCTGCCGGTGGCCGCGGTCCACCAGCACCGCGAGTTGGACGACCGCCGGCCGTCCGTGGTCCCGCAGCGCGTCCAGTGCCGCGCGGACGGTGCGCCCGGAGTACAGCACGTCATCGACCAGCACCACGATCGCGTCGTCGATGCCGCCCGCCGGCAATCGGGTTTCCCCCAGCGCCCGCGGTGGGTTCCGCCGCAGGTCGTCGCGGTACAGGGTGATGTCCAGCGATCCGACGGCAGCGGGCCGATCGGCGAACGCGGCCAGGCGCTCGGCGAGCCGCCTGGCCAGGTAGACACCGCGGGTCGGGATGCCGAGCAGCACGACGGGACGGTCGCCGTTGCGTTCCAGGATCTGGTGGGCGATCCGGTCGATGGTCCTGGAGATGTCCGATGGGGACAGGATCTCGGTGAGAATCTCCGGCAACTGGGCGCCTGGGGCGCTGGAATTGGAGGTTCCGCCAGCCGCGTCGTCAGATCCGTCAGCATCGGGAACGGGGCCACCGGGGGCGGGTCGAACCGGGCGCGCGGTTGCCACCTCGCGACCTCCTTTCCCGCCTCACCGGACGGTCCTTAAAGGATGTCTGCGCGTTGGCCGGCCCGCGCTGGCGCACTGACGGGCTGACCGATGCCTGGCCATGCTACCAACCGGGGCCCCCAGACCAGGCAACTCCGACGGGCGACCGGCGGGTGACGAGCGCCGCATCACATCGACGCATCACTTCGACGCTCTGTGCCCGCTCAGCAACCATTCACACCCGATCGCGGCAATCGGGGTTCCGGACGCCCGGCGCGTTCGGTTGGCACTATCAAGCAGGGAGCGACTACTCTGCGTATACGGTGAGGTTATTTCGTCGGGATCAAGGAGTTCCTCATGTCCGCAGATTATGCACATGCGCTGGGCGCGCGGCTGCGTTCGATCCGTGCGCAGCAGGGCTTGAGCCTGCACGGCGTCGAGGAGAAGTCGGAGGGCCGTTGGAAGGCGGTCGTCGTCGGCTCGTACGAGCGCGGTGACAGGGCAGTCACGGTCGCCAAGCTCGCCGAACTCGCCGAGTTCTACGGGGTCCCGGTCGCGGAACTGCTGCCCGACGCCCGGGCCACCCGGCGCGGCTCGCCGAGCCCCAAGCTCGTCATCGACCTGCAGCGGCTGGCCGACCTGCCGGCGCACCAGGCCGGTCCGCTGGCGCGGTACGCCGCGGCGATCCAGTCACAGCGCGGTGACTACAACGGCAAGATCCTGACAATTCGGTCGGAAGACCTCCGATCACTGGCCGTCATCTATGACATGACTCCCGAGGACCTGACCGATCAGTTGGTCCATTGGGGTGTACTGCCCGCCGGTACCGAACTCGACTGAGCTTCGTTCCGAGCGAGCATCGGGCCGGCCCGGCTCGATTGCCCCAATCTGTCGAGCCCTAGCCGGGTGCGTGACCTACGCCCCGCGCAGCTGCGGGCTGATCAGCATGATCTGGCCGAGCACACCGTTGATGAAGCGCGGCGAATCGTCGGTGGACAGCGTCTTGGCGGCCTCAACGGCCTCGTTGACCGCGACCGCCGGCGGCACGTCGGTGGAGTAGACCAGCTCGTACACGGCGATCCGCAGGATCGCCCGGTCCACCGCGGGCATCCGGTCCAGCGTCCAGCCGCGGGAGTGCTCGGCGAGCAGGGTGTCCACCCTGGCCTGATGTTCGACGACCCCGCGGACCAGCGATTCGGCGTAGTCCCCCATCGGCGAGTACGAGTGGATGTCGGGCCCGGCGGGCACCTCCATCCGTTCGGCCAGCACGACCAACGGGTCGACGCCGCGCGCCTCGGCGGCGTACAGCACGTCGAGGGCGCGTTTGCGGGCCTTACTGCGGGCGGACATCTGTGGTTGCGCCGGGCTCAGCTGTTGACCCGGCCGAGGTACCGGCCGTCACGGGTGTCGACCTTGATCTTGTCCCCGGTGTTCAGGAACAGCGGCACGGCGATTTCCGCGCCGGTCTCCAGGGTGGCCGGCTTGGTGCCGCCGGTGGACCGGTCGCCCTGCAGGCCCGGATCGGTATGCGAGACGATCAATTCCACCGACGCGGGCAGCTCGACGTACAGCACGACGCCCTCGTTCTGGGCGACCAGCGCGGTCCGGTTCTCCAGCATGTAGTCCGCGGCCGTTCCGACGGTGGCGGCGGGCACGCTGATCTGGTCGTAGGTGTCGCCGTCCATGAACACGAAATCCGAACCGTCCTTGTACAGGAAGGTCATGTCGCGCTTGTCGACGGTGGCGGTGTCGACCTTGATGCCGGCGTTGAACGTCTTGTCGACGACCTTGCCGGACAGCACGTTCTTCAGCGTCGTCCGCACGAAGGCCGGGCCCTTACCAGGCTTGACGTGCTGGAACTCGGTGATCGTCCAGAGCTGACCCTCGAGGTTGAGCACGAGGCCGTTCTTGAAGTCGCTGGTGGAAGCCATCGGTGCTCTCCCTGTTGCCTTTCGTGTGATGCGCTCGCGCCGGAGCGGAAACCCGCGAGCTGGGTGGTCGGACGGCCCGGAAGGCTGCCCGCTGGCAGCGCCCGATAAGACGCTTTGATAAGACACGGCCTGCTACAGCACGCACAGCTCCCGGGAGGTCAGCGTGAGCACGTGGTACCCGTCCGGGCGGATCACGCCGCTGTCCTCGATGCGCACTCCGCCTCGCCCCGGCAGGTAGATCCCGGGCTCCACGGTGACGCACATGTCTTGCGCCATCGTACTGGGCGATTCACGGGCCAGGCTCGGAGCCTCGTGCACCTCCAGTCCCACGCCGTGGCCGAGACCGTGCGAGAACTCCGCGCCGAAGCCCGCCTGGGTGATCACGTCACGAGCCGCCGCGTCCACCTCGGCGCCGCTTGCCCCGATCACCGCCGCATCCCGGCCCGCGGCCTGCGCGGTCTGCACGAGCCGGTAGATGTCGCGCTGCCAGTCCGCGGGCGGGCCCAGGACCAGGGTGCGGGTCATATCGGAGTGGTATCCGTCGACCGTCGCGCCGAAGTCGAGCTTCACGAAATCGCCAACAGCCAGCGCGGCGCCGGTCGGCCGGTGGTGCGGGATCGCGCTGTTCGCCCCCGCGGCGACGATCGTCTCGAACGACGGGTCGCTGGCGCCGAGCACCCGCATCCGCTGGTCCAGGTCCAGCCCCACTTCCCGCTCGGAGCGGCCGGGCCGGATGCCGCCGGCTTCGATCAGCTCGGCGAGGGCGCGGTCGGCGACCTCGCAGGCCCGGCGCAGTGCGTTGATCTCCGCGGCGTCCTTGACCGCCCGCAACTGCTCGACCAGGTCGAGGGTGGCGGTGAGTTCTGGCTTCGCGGCCGCTTCGCCGGCCGCGGCGATCAGGGTGGCGTGATCGGCGACGCTGACCGACCTGGCCTCGAAACCGACAGCACCGCCGGGGGCCACCGCGAGCAGCGCGCGATCGCAGGGCCGGCCGATCAGCCGGGGCAGGTCGGGAACCTCGGCGGCCGACTGGGTGGTGTACCGGCCGTCCGTGCAGAACCGGGTGCGCGGCTGATCGGTGTCTG
>DASQFG010000272.1:0-8924 GCA_035633315.1 Nakamurella sp.
GCGAGCGCTCCGGTGTGCTCGCCCGCTTCGCGCGACTGTTGGAGGCCCGGGCCGAGGAGATCGCGCGACTGGAGAGCCGGCAGGCGGGCAAACCCATCCGCCTCACCCGGGAATTCGACGTCCCCCGGCACCATCGAGTCCCCGGCACCATCGAGTCCCCGGCACCATCGACAACGTCGACTTCTTCTCCGGCGCCGCGCTCAATCTCGAGGGCAAGGCCACCGCCGAGTGCTCCGCCGACCACACCTCCAGCATCCGGCGGGAACCGGTCGGCGTCATCGGATCGGTCTCACCGTGGAACTACCCGCTGCAGATGGCAGCGTTGAGGGTCCTTCCGGCCATCGCGGCCGGCAACACCATCGTACTGAAACCGGCCGAGATCGCCCCGTCGACCAGCCTGCCGTTCGCCGAGATCGCCACGGAGGCAGGGGTTCCGGACGGCGTGGTCAACATCGTCAGCGGCGAGGGACCGGTCGCCGGCGCGGCACTGCTGCGTCATCCACACGTCGCCATGCTGTCGTTCACCGGTTCCACGGCGGTGGGCCGGACGGTGCTGCAGGCCGCCGCCGGCGCCACGGCCGAGCGGGTGCATCTGGAGTTGGGCGGAAAGGCCCCGTTCGTGGTGTTCGACGACGCCGACCTCGAGGTCGCCACCCAGATGACCGCCCCCGGCCCACCGCCGTCGAACTCCGGCTGTTCAGCGAACGACTCCGGGCCCGCTCAACCTGCCGGGTTCTCCGAACCGCTGGTCTCGTCGCGCCGGCGGGACTCCGCGGCTAGCACCACCCCGGTGATCGCCGCGACCAGCACCCCACCCGCACCGGCGACGACAAAGGTGACGCGGGGCCCGGTCGCCCCCAGCAACAGCCCACCGAGTACGTAGGACAGCCCGGCGGCGAGCCCGATCGCGCCGTAGAAGGTGGAGAACGTCCGGCCCTGCAACGCCCGGGGTACCCCACGCTGGATGAACGTGGAGGCAGCGACGTCCTGCGCGGCAATGCCCAGCCCGCGGATGGTCTGCAGCGCGAGCGCCACGATCACCGCCCCGGCCAACCCGGTCAGCAGGTTGCCCAGGCTCGTCACCGCATACCCGACGACCAGCATGACAGCCGTCGACCAGGCCCCGGACAACCGGCTGACCAGCGCGTATCCGACGATCAGGCCGAGCGCTGCACCCGCGTACAGCAGACTGGCCGCGGACTGGCTGCCACCGAGCGGACCGGTCGCCAGGAACACCAGCGCGACGTCGTCGACACCGTTGAAGGCGACCACCGCGGCGAAGCTGATGATCACCACCCGCAGCCCGACCGCCCGCCACACCTCCCGCAGCCCGCGGCCGGCGTGCCGCAGGAACGAGCCCTCCTCACCCAGCTCCAGCGGGGTCGCCGGCAGGCTCGGCAACCCGAACAGCAGCGCCGCGGACACCAGGAAGCTGCCGGCGTCGATCAGCAGCAACCCCTGGATGCCGACCACCTTCAGTGATACCGCCGCCAGCACCGGGCCCAGCACCGCGACGCCGTGTTCGCCGAATCCGAGGGCTCCGTTAGCGGCCGGAAGGTGTTCGTCGGCAACGAGTGTCGGCACCGCGGCGCGGGAGGCCGGTTGGAAGATCTGAGCCAGCACGGCGCGAACCGTGAACAGGGCCAACAGGATCGCCACCGCGGGCAGCCAGACCGCGATCACTGCCGTGGCCACCGCCTGACCGACCTCGCAGATCACCATCAGCCGGCGCAGTTCTATCCGGTCGGCCAGTACGCCGGTGAGCGGTGCCAGCAACGCGGGAACCATGTCCCCGCACAACAGCAGCAACGTGACCGCGGCGACCCCGACGGTGGTCGACGCCAGGTGCAGTAGCAGCGCCACGAGTCCCGTCGAGCTGCCGACGAAGGAGATCGCTCGGGAGATCACCAGCAACCGCATCGGCCGGTTCGACCGGATCAATTCCAGGCCGGTCATCGGCGGCAGCGCCGGCATAGGCGCAGGGTCGGCGCGGCGGCAGCGCAGATTCCCATCACCGACCACCTCCCGCGCCGGGTACTCCCGAGACCTGGTGATCAGGGTCCAGTACCGCGATCGAGCGCCCGACAGCGGGTCAGCGGACGAGGACGAGATCGCGGTGGGGGACGGCGTTCTGCAGCGAACAGGCGGTCCGGACGTCGGACAGCAGCAGGTGTTCGACGTCGACGATGAGTCGACGGGCCGCGGCGTGCCCGGCCATCGCGGCGTACGCCGCGGCGGGCTCGACGGCCGGCACCATCAGGTTGGTGCAACCGAGGTCAGGATCGGCACATCAGGGTCGGCACATCAGGGTCGGCACATCAGAGTCGGCACATCAGAGTCGGCGCAGCTTCCAGATGTGGTCCATCGGCCAGCGCCGCGCCCAGTCCCGCGACCGCTCGCTGCGGTAAGAACTCACCGCGTCGGCGGGTGGCCGGAGTTCGATCAGGTCGAGCGGTTGAAGACCGTTGGCCGCGAACAGTCGGATCCACTCGCCGTACCCCAGCTGGAAGTCGATGGTGCCCTCGGCCTCGACCGTGCGCAGGCCGTAATAGTCGCGCAGCAGCGTGGTGCCCGGGTCGTCATCGTCGTCACCCCAGCACATTTCGGAGATCGGGGTGTTCATCGAGAAGACCAGCTCACCGCCAGGCCGCAGCAACCGGGCGGCCTCAGGAACGGTGCGGTAAGGGTCGGTGAAACCGAAAGCGCCGTGGTCGGCGAACACCAGGTCGAAACCCGCGTCGGGCAGCGGCACATCCTCGGCGCTGGCGCGGACCAGCGGGAAATCGACGCACGCCTGCGCCATCAGCCGGCGGGCGTGCTCGAGCTGGCGGGCGGAGACGTCCAGGCCGACGGGCCTTGCGCCGCGGCGGGCGAGCGCGATCGACCACTGGCAGGCGCCGCAGCCGAGTTCGAGTACGTCCTTGCCGCCCGCCTCGGGCAGCGCGCGGACCTCGTCCTCGGGGAGCTGCCAGACGCCCCAGGCCATCCGGTCGGGACTGATATGCCCGGCGTGCTGAGCCTGGTACTGGTCACTATGGGAGTCTCAGAACGCTTCATTCTGTGCCACGTGGTCGGTCATGCGCACGGATGGTACGGGTCAGTGGGCATTCCCGGCCGGGGAATCCGGGCCGTCCACGGCGCGGATCCGCGCCCGTCCGGCGGTGTCGACCGGGCGCCCGACCCGATCACCAGGCCCGGTCGGGATAGGGTCACCGGCATGGAAACCGTGCTGGCGGCGCTGCATGTCGTGGCGGCCGTCTTCATCGTCGGACCGATGGCGATCCTGCCGATGATCGCGATGCGGGCGATCCGGGCAGGGCAGGGCGGCATGGTCGACGTGCTGGCCCGGTCCACGTTCGTCTTCACGCTCTTGTCGCTCGTGGTCGTGGTGTTCGGGTTCGGCATCCTGGGCGTCACCGACCACGACACCACGGTGACCACGCCCTGGGTGCTGATCTCGATCATCTTGTACGCCGTCGCCTTGGCGCTGAACCTGATTGCCGTGGTGCCGGCGCTGCGCAGCGCCGCCGAGCACATTCAGGACCCGGCGACCCAGGAATTGCAGCGACCGGACTACCGGCGCATCGCGATCGGATCGGGAGTCGTCAGCCTGTTACTCGTCGTGGTGATCGTCCTGATGTCGTGGAAACCCGGCTGATCGTGCCGCCGTCCGAGCCGCGCCAGGACCGGCACCCGTGAGCCGCACCGACCCCGTCGTCGGTGTGCTGGCGCTGCAGGGTGACGTGCGGGAGCATCTCGTCGCGCTGGCCGGCCTCGGCGTGACCGCGCGGCCGGTGCGCCGGGCGGCCGAGCTCGACGACCTGGACGGCATCGTCATCCCCGGCGGCGAATCGACCACGATCTGCCGGCTCCTCGACGTGTTCGAGCTGCGGGCACCGCTGGCCGAGCGGCTGTCCGCCGGACTGCCGGCGTTCGGGTCTTGCGCCGGGATGATCGTGCTGGCCGCCGAGATCCTGGATGGCCGCCCCGATCAGGAACCGCTGCGGGCCATCGACATCGTGGTGCGCCGCAACGCCTTCGGCCGGCAGGTCGACTCGTTCGAGACCGACCTGGAGCTGGACGGGGTGCCCGGCGGTGCGCTTCGTGCGGTGTTCATCCGGGCACCGTGGGTCGAGCGGGTCGGGCCGGACGTCCACGTGCTGGCCAGGGTCGGGGAGCACCCGGTGGCGGTCGGGCAGGGTCCCGTGCTGGCCACCTCCTTCCATCCCGAAGTCGCCGGCGACGACCGGCTGCACGCGTTGTTCCTGAACGTCATCGCGTCCGCCTGACGGCCGCGCGCGGTCCGAGTGATGTCCGGGCTGGGCCATCCGGGACGTAGGATCGCCTGTCGAGACGCCGGGATTCGATCCACCGTCAGCGCACGTGGCGGACCGGACCGGACCACGCACGCACCACGCCCACGCACCACGCCCAAACACCAAGCACCACGCACCACGCACCACCACCGACTTAGAGGGGTTCGGCGAGACATGAGGTGCATTGGCGATCCATCGAGAACCGTCAACGTAAGGATGGTGCACCAGTGAGCGGCCACTCCAAATGGGCGACGACAAAGCACCAGAAAGCGGCCAAGGACGCCAAGCGCGGCAAGCTGTTCGCGAAGTTGATCAAGAACATCGAGGTGGCCGCTCGCACCGGCGGCGGTGACCCCGACGGCAACCCCACGCTGTTCGACGCCATACAGAAGGCCAAGAAGTCCTCCGTCCCGAACGAGAACATCGACCGCGCGACCAAGCGGGGGTCGGGAGCAGAGGCCGGCGGGGTGGACTACCAGTCCATCACCTACGAGGGATACGGCCCGAACGGTGTCGCGGTGATGATCGAGTGCCTGACGGACAACCGGAACCGGGCGGCGTCCGACGTGCGAGTCGCCGTCACCCGCAACGGCGGATCGATGGCAGACCCCGGCAGCGTGGCGTACCTGTTCAGCCGCAAGGGCGTGGTGGTGGTTCCCCGGGAGTCGGGCGGCTCGACGGTCAGCGAGGACGACCTGATGCTGGCTGTGCTGGACGCCGGCGCCGAGGAGGTCAACGACCTGGGTGACGCGTTCGAGGTGGTCTCGGAGGCGTCCGACCTGGTCGCCGTGCGGACCGGCGTCACCGACGCCGGGATCGAGTACGACTCCGCCGACCCGATCTTCATCGCGTCGGTGAACGTCCCGCTGGACGTCGACGGCGCGCGCAAAGTGATCAAGCTGATCGACGCGATCGAGGACCTGGACGACGTACAGAACGTGTACACCAACGCCGACATCGCAGACGAGATCGCCGAGCAACTCGAGAACGAGTAGGAGCCGGCGAGCCGGGCGGAGCGAACGGCGTCCGGCGTGGCACTCCTGGTCCTGTCGGACCCGCCCGGTAGCGTCAGCTCGCGTACAGGTGTTCGGGTGGCGGTTGGGTGAGGAAAGGCAGTGGCGAACCTGCCGATCAATCGTGGGCGCTGGCGGAGGAGGGATCGTGCGGGTGCTGGGCGTCGATCCCGGGTTGACCAGGTGCGGCATCGGTGTCCTCGACGGCGGTCCCGGGATCCAGCCGACGATGGTCGAGGTCGTCGTGGTGCGGACTCCGCCGAACACCGACATCTCCCTCCGCCTGCTGGAGGTCGCCGTCCGTGTCGAGGAGTTGATGGACCGGCACCGCCCCGACACGGTCGCGATCGAGCGGGTGTTCAGTCAGCTCAATGTCCGGACGGTGATGGGCACCGCGCAGGCGGCCGGGGTGGTCGCGCTGGCCGCCGCGCGCCGCGGCATTCCGGTGGCCTGGCACACCCCCAGCGAGGTGAAGGCGGCGGTCTCCGGCAACGGGAATGCGGACAAGGCGCAGGTCACGGCCATGATCACCCGGCTGCTCCGGCTCCCGGAGAAGCCGCGACCGGCGGACGCGGCGGATGCGCTGGCGCTCGCCCTGTGTCACCTGTGGCGCTCGCCGCTGCAGAACCGGCTCGCGGTCGCGGCGAGCTCCGCCCAGGCGGCGCGGGCGGTGGCCCGTCGATGATCAGCTCCGTTCGTGGACAGGTGCTGTCCATCAGCCTGGACCACGCCGTCATCGAGGTCGGTGGGGTTGGTCTGGCCGTCCGGACGACGCCCGCGACGCTGGCCGGGCTCCGCCGGGGGGAACAGGCGAGGCTGGCGACCACCCTGGTGGTCCGCGAGGATTCGCTGACCCTGTTCGGGTTCGCCTCCGACGAGGCGAAAGAGCTGTTCGAGCTGGTCCAGTCGGTGGCCGGGGTCGGCCCGAAGATCGCGCTGGCCCTATTGGCGGTGTTCGACCCCGATCAGTTGCGGCGCGCGCTGTCATCGGGGGACACCGTGACGCTGACCCGAGCGCCCGGCATCGGGAAGAAGGGCGCCGAGCGGCTGGTGCTGGAGTTGCGGGACAAGGTCGGCGCAATGGGCTCGATCGGCACGGCGGGTGGATCGGCAACGTCGGCTGGAACCGGCGCCGGGGCGGTCGCGCCCGGCGGGTTGGCCTGGCGGGCGCAGATCTCCGAGGCGCTCGTGGGGCTGGGCTTCACCGCGAAACAGGCCGACGACGCCACCGCCGCGGTGGCCGCCGACGCCGACGATCCGGCGGTGGCCGACGGCGATGTCGGGGTGTTGCTGCGCCGGGCGCTCGGACTGCTGGGACGCATCCGATGACGGCAGCGGCGTCGGGCCGAGATCCCCGCGAGTTCATTGCCTCTGCAGCCCCAGCCGACCCCGCCGACCCTGGTGAGTTGGCCGTGGACGAGCAGGAGGACACCACCAGCCCGGCGCTGATGCCGGGCGACGCCGACGTCGAGGCATCGATCCGGCCCAGGTCGCTGGGCGAGTTCGTCGGTCAGGTGAGGGTGCGGGAGCAGCTCGAACTGGTGCTCTCCGGCGCGAAGCTGCGCGGCACCCCACCGGATCACGTCCTGCTGGCCGGGCCGCCCGGGCTCGGCAAGACCTCGCTCGCGCTGATCATCGCCGCCGAGCTGAGCGCGGCCATCCGGCTGACCTCGGGGCCGGCGCTGGAACGGGCCGGCGACCTGGCCGCGATCCTGTCCAACCTGGTCGAGGGCGACGTCCTGTTCATCGACGAGATCCACCGGATCGCCCGTCCGGCCGAGGAGATGCTGTACCTGGCGATGGAGGATTTCCGGGTCGATGTGATGGTCGGCAAGGGGCCGGGCGCGACCTCGATCCCGTTGGAGGTCGCGCCGTTCACCCTGGTCGGCGCGACGACCAGGTCCGGCCAGTTGACCAGCCCGCTGCGGGACAGGTTCGGGTTCACCGCGCACATGGAGTTCTACTCACCGGGCGAGCTGACCAGGGTGATCACCCGCAGTGCCACGATTCTGGGGATCGATCTGCGCCCGGATGGGGCGAGCGAGATCGCCCGGCGGTCCCGCGGAACCCCGCGGATCGCCAACCGGCTGTTGCGCAGGGTGCGCGACTACGCGCAGGTGCGGGCGGACGGGGCGATCACGGTGGACATCGCTCGCGCGGCACTGGCCGTCTACGACGTCGACGAGTTGGGACTTGACCGGCTGGACCGTTCGGTTCTTGGCGCGCTGTGCCGCTCCTTCGGCGGCGGTCCGGTCGGGCTGACCACGCTGGCGGTCGCGGTCGGCGAGGAACCGACCACGGTCGAGGAGGTCTGCGAACCGTTCCTGGTGCGGGTGGGGATGCTGGCCCGCACCCGGCAGGGCCGGATCGCCACACCCGCCGCGTGGGCACACCTCGGCCTGGACGCGGGCCGGGATGGCACCCCGGGCGCGGAGGCCGCTCAGACCGCTCAGACCGCTCAGACCGCTCAGACCACGCTGTTCGACGGGCTGCCACCGGGCGGCTGACGCGACCGCTGTCAGGTCCGCTGTCGGGGTCCCTGCCGTGTTCCTGGTCGAGGGAGCCGACGATCAGGCCCGATTCCGGTAGCCTGGCCCGTACCGATGGACCCGCAGTGTGGCTGGGCGGGAACCTACGGTGCCCGTGCCTCGTTAGGTGCGCGGACAACGATGACGCGCCCGCTCCCGTCCACGCGGACGCGGAAGACGCGATGAGTGGGCGCCGCAAGCCGTCACACCGAGGAGAACCATGCAACAGATGCTGCTGCCGATTCTGATGTTCGCCGCGCTGGGCGCCATGATGTATTACGGCATGCGCAAGCAGAAGCGCGTCGCCGCCGCGACCAGGGAGATGCAGGATTCGCTGGTGTCGGGAGCCCGGGTGATGACGACCTCGGGCCTGCACGCGACCATCACTGCGGTCGCCGACGACACCATCGAGCTGGAGATCGCACCCGGCGTGCGCACCACCTGGATCCGGGCAGCGGTCCGCGAGGTCGTGGTGCCGGTGCCGACCGAGTTCGACGATTCGGACATCATCGACGGTGTCGGGGGGCAGCTGGACGACAGCACCGGCCGGATCGATTTCAGCAAGGACCGGAAGTCGAACGACTTGAACTAAGCTGTGTGGTTGCCCCGGCCCGTCATGGGCCGGGGCATCATCATGTGGGCGTGACGATCGCCCGTCTGGTCAACGCACCCGGCCCGAGTGGACGTCGGTCCACCACCGGAGGGTGTTTCGAGGGGATTGGCGCGACGTGGCGACACCTGCTGGGCAATTCCGGCCCTGGCGATTGATCTGGACGTTCCTCGGCATCACCGCGGTGCTGTACGGGCTGGTGTTTTTCACCCCGGGGTCGAACACGCCCAAGCTCGGCATCGATCTGCAGGGCGGCACCAGGATCACCCTGACCGCCAAGACGCAGGACGGCGGCGATCCCGACCGCGCCCAGATGCAGCAGGCGCGCACCATCATGGAGACCCGGGTCAACGGCTCCGGCGTCGCCGGCGCCGAGGTGCAGATCGACGGTGCCCGGCAGCTGGTGATCACCGTCCCCGGCAACGAGGACCTCTCCGGGCTGACCCGCAGCGCCCAG
>DASQFG010000273.1:0-3279 GCA_035633315.1 Nakamurella sp.
GGGGGGACACCCTCACATCTGCAGCCAGGTCTCCCACGGGATGGTCCAGTCGTAGACGTCGCCGTCGGCGGCCGAGAGCTGCACGCTGGTGCCGGTGACCACGACGGGATCGCCGATGATGGCCGACGCGTAGTAGGCCTCAGCGCTTTCCGCGGACAGGTTGATGCACCCGTGGCTGACGTTGTCCACGCCCTGGACGTCGACCGTGTCCTGGTTCTGGTGAATGAACTCGCCGTTGGCGCTGATCCGCACGGCCCAGTGCTCGGTGATGTTGGTGTACCCGTAGGCCGGGTTGCTCATCTTCACGGTCTCCTGCATGTCGGAGACGACGTGGATGCCAGAACGGGTGACCCGGTTCGGGTCGCCGATCTCGTCACCGCTGCCGAACGAGGCGTCGTAGGTCGCGACAGTGACGCCGTCCCGCTGGACCACGATGTTGTGCGCGTTGGCGTCGGCGAGCACGACCTGGTTCCGGCCGATGGTGAAGTCGCTGGTGACGTTGTCGCCGCCGAAGTAGTCCTCACCGAAGTCCAGGCCGTAGATGTTCGATTCGACGTGCACCGCGGTCCCGGAAGGCCAGTACTGCTTCGGCCGCCAGTCCAACGACGGCCACTTGTCGCCGTCGTGCTGGATCCAGGCCCACGCGCCCTCGACGTGCGGGGTCGTGGTGATCGTCACGTGCTTCTCGATGAGGTCCTTGTCGGCCGGGTCGTACCCGAGGTGCACGATCACCGGGGCGGCCACGCCGACGACCGCGCCGTCACCAGGCGAGATGGACGTGGTGATCTCTTCCACCGGGGTGACCGTCGTGTACGTGCCCTCGATCGGCACCGCCAGTCCGTCCGAGCCGAGCGCCGTACCGCTGACCGAGTACGTGTTGTCGTAGCCGAGCGGCTCGCCGAGGGTCCACGACGTCTTGTCCGGCGACATGGTGCCGGCGACCTGCGCGCCCTCCGGGTTGGTGACCGACAGTGCCGTGATGATCCCGTGCGCCACGGTGATCGTCACCGGCTCGACGGGCGAGAGCGCGTCGTCACCGAGCTGCGGGGACGCGGTGACCAGCGCGACCGGTACACGCGCTGCCGAACTGCTCGACGACGAGGCGCCGCCCGGGGAATCACTCGCCGACGTCCCGGCCACGGAGACCGGTACGGCCGACTGGGACGACGTGTCGACCGACGTGCAGGCTGCGGCCAGGATCGACGTCAGCGCGATCATTGCGATCGCGGCACCGGCTCTCACCGGTCGTTTCGTACGCAGCAACATTCGGTGCCCTCCTGGTGTCGGCCAACGCAGACTCGTCCCCCACGACCGAGACGTCGTGACGATTCATAGACGCGCCGCCCGGTCGGGCGTTGGCTTCCCTCCGAATGATTCCCTATGGAATCTCGGATGGATTCCTCTTCCGGGCGTTTCGTCCGCCGTTGCCATGGATTTCGTCACTGTCCCCCGACGCGGATCGGCCCGGCCGGGGCCGTGGTGGTGCCCGGCCGGGCCGATCTCGGTACTGCTGTGATCCTGCTGTGAGCGCTCAGGGCGCCCGTTCGCGCAGGTCAGGCTGCTGCCAGGCTCCCGCGGTTGGTGAACTGATCCACCGACAGCGCCTGCTTGCGCGCCGGCATCCGGCGGCCGTCCTCGGCGGTTCCGCCACAGACTGCGGCCTCCTCCGCCGTTGTGACGCCCTCGGCACCACTGAACAGCCCACCGGCCGGGATGCCCACCCGCGATGAACGGGCCATAGTCCGAACGACCGTCGAACGCCGTCGGAGCGGTGGCCAGACTCTGGCTGCCGAAGTAGTTGTTGGAGAAGTGCCATTGGCACGGTGCCCAGGTGTGATCGAGCGACCACTTTGCGTGATGCCGCGTTATCAAATCGTGATGTTTCGCAGGGGTTCCTGATAGCTGCCTCTGGATCGGCGATCTGCGCTGAGCAGGGGTTCCCGCACCCGAAATCGCCCGGCCCGCCCGACCCGCGCTCGTTGCCCTATCAGGCACGACGTGGCCGATGCTGTTGACGACCGGGCTGGCGGGGCGCACCGTTGATCCACGACGCTCCGATTCCGGGCGTACCGGGGAACGTCTGCACGCGCCAAGCGGCGCCGGGCGGGCCGTGACGTCGGGCGCGAGCCGGGCGGGCACGTCCGGCGACAGGGCGCGGCCGATCCGACCGGAGAACACCGACCGGAGAACACCGACCGGAGAACACCGCGGAGGACCCAGTGACAGCCCCAGAAGTGGTGCGAACCAGTCAGCCGCCCCGGTGGGGTTTGGCTGCGGTGGGAGCGGTGGGCATCATCGTTTCCGCGATCCTGGCCGCGTATGCGCGCGTCAGTCCGGGCGACGGGGCGGCCATCACCACGCTGGGATTCAGCACCCTGCTGGCGATGAAGTCGTGGCTGAGCACCATCGTGATCGTGTTGGTGGTCGTCCAGGTGGCCAGCGCGCTCGCCATGTGGGGACGCCTGCCAGGCGTCTCGTCGGCGCCGGGCTGGGTGAGCCCGTTGCATCGCTGGAGTGGGACGGTGGCGTTCCTGGTGTCGTTGCCGATCGCCTTCCATTGCGTCTGGTCGCTGGGCTTTTCCGATTCCTCGGCCCGGACGCTCATCCACAGCTTGGCGGGGTGCCTGGTCTACGGCATTTTCGCCGCGAAGATGCTCGCATTGCGTCTACCGGGATTGCCCGGCTGGACGCTGCCGGTGCTGGGCGGAGCGCTGGCCGTCGCCCTCACCGTTGTCTGGTTCAGCTCGGCGCTGTGGTTCTTCACTGTGTCCGGGGCTCCGGTTTTCTGAGGATGAACCTCCGATTCACCGGACCCGAGGTGGGCCGGGGCCGCTATCGGTTGGTGCGCGCGGTGCTATATCTGTCGCTGGGATCTGTCCGTCGATGAGCCCGAGGTCGAAGGGCTCATGAGCTGCCGGGAGTTCGCGTGAACGTCAACGAATCCGACCCGCCTGAGTCGGCCGACGGCGGACACCCGGGAACACCCGACGACGGACGCCAGGGGTCGTCCGGGGACGCACGCCGCGGGTCCTCCGGGGACACACGACCGGGGAATCCCGAGATGGCCTCGCGCGGGCGGCATGCCGGGTCGCTCACCGATCCGGCCGTGTCGGACAGCGACTGGGCCGCCGACCAAACGACGATCATGCCCATTCCACCGCCCTCGGATCCGCCGCGCGCCGTCATGCAATCACCACCCGCCCCCGGGGCTGAGCAGGCCGCCGAAAACCCGGGTCCGGGGCCTCTTGGCTGGGCTCCCGCTCCGGACCGCCCGCCGCC
>DASQFG010000274.1:0-1977 GCA_035633315.1 Nakamurella sp.
GATGGTCTGCCCGGCCACGAAATTCAAGTTCGACGTAGTCGGCCGATCGGCGCCGTCGGCATAGGCGGTGATGTACCCGCCCTGCGTCGGCGACGTGACCGTGACGTTCACGACCACCGCCGCCAGTCCCGCGTCAGGCATCCCGGGCCGACCGGTGATCTGCACCGCGGTCGATCCCAACGCGCCCACCGGAGCCCGAGCAGCGCCGGTACCGTCCCTGGTATCCAACAATCGGGTCGGCGACAACGAGGCGAACGTGCCGGGCGGTAGCCCCTGCGTGTAATCGAACAGCGCAAAGGCGTCGTCTCCGTAATACGGCCCATACATGGTGTCGGGGTTCACCAAGGGCCCGCTGAGATACCGGTAACTGTTGTGGCTGTTGACATAGCCCAGCCCGGAGGATCGGCCCAGATCGACCAGCCACCCGCCGCCGCTCGCGCCGCTCGTCAGGTTGCACTCGATACCCATCGTGAGTTCTCCCGGGCCCGCGTTCGGGTCGTCATCGGCGCGGAGACCGGAGACGCACTGATCTTGATCGAACCCGTTGAACGGCGGCGCCTCGGGGTACCCGAAGTCCGTCCAGATCTCGTTCCGCGGCGCATTGAAGACGCTGCCCTGACCACCCAGGTAATCGGCAATGTGCTGTCCGTCGAGGGTATTGAGGACCGCGTAGCCGTAGTCCTGCTTCAAGTTCGCGTGGTAGTGCCATTCGGCGCGGGTGGTCAGAGTACGGGCAGACCAGATGCCGAACGGATTGCAGCCGTCGAAGGTCGCGCATCCGGTCTCGGCGGACGAATACCCCGGAACGAATACCCAGTCCTCGTAGTAGCGGCCGGCACCGTCACTGACGCAATGGCCGGCCGTATCGACCATGTCCTTGTTGTTGCTGTTGACGACGGTGCCCGAGCAGACGTAGTCGGTGGTGCCGTCGCTGAAGAACACCTTGCCATTGAGGCGATCCGGCAGATCTGTGTACGGCCGTCCTACGGCCGTGGCGCTCAGCGGCGTGACACCGGTTGGCACGGTTCCTGCGGTCGGTGGCACCGTCCGCCTCGGTCCGCTCGGCACGGGAGCGGCGACGGCCGCGGTGTCCTGCCCGTACGGAACATCGACAGCAAGCGGCCTGGCTGATGCCATTCGTTCGGGCGTCCAGTGACCCGGCGCAGCCAGCGCCGCCGGGCCCGAAATCGGTGTGGACGCCACGTTTCCCGATGTGGCCGGCGCACCTTGAATCGGCTGGCCCCCCGCCGGCGCTCCCTGCGCCGGCGCTATCAGCACCGCCAGGGCCACCGCGCTCGCCGTCACCGCGACGAATCCCCTCCGAACATAGGCCGCGCTGTCTCCGCGCATGTGCTGTACCCCCTTCAGTGACGGCGCCGATCAACGGCGGCTATTCAGCTGATCTCCGCATCCGACCGAGTTGCCCTGCTGTCGCCGGTGAACGGCCGATGGGCCGACGAGGCCGAGTGCCGGTTTGACCGACACCACCCGGGTTTGGGGGCCGGAGCGCATCCGGCCCGCGGTCAGCCCCATCCGCGACGGCGGCGGCGATCGCCAGCACGCCGAACCGGCATGATGACTGCGCCAGGCAATGCCACATCGGGACCTCACCCAACCGTCGTTCGTCCGAGCCATGTGCGTGCCGCCCGGGATGGGGCCCCGCCTGTTGGGCGCTAGGTTGCGAGTCTGCCACCGTAAGCACCTCTGCGTCCACCGACGCAGTGCCGAAATGCCTGCTGCTGGGAGGTCCTTCGGCACGGGTGTCAGCACTGCCGGTCGATCGCGCCACCCGCTCGTCGCACGACCATCCGACTGGGCGACGCTCTGATCCCTGTGATCAGTCATCCCCGCTGCGTCTTCGCGGCGGATCGCTGGCGGCGTCGGGTCGGATCGCTAGCGGCCGCATCGGGAGCCTCAGAGCCCCGCGCTCACCCCGGCGCGAACTTGGGTAGCCGGACGATCACCTTGGTGCCGGCT
>DASQFG010000275.1:0-3030 GCA_035633315.1 Nakamurella sp.
GTGACGCCACCCTCCGCGAGCCGGCGGAAGATCGCCCAGAGATCGCGGCGCAGGACCGGGTCCAGCCCGACCGTCGGCTCGTCCAGCACCAGCACCTCGGGCTTGCCGACCAGCGCCGCGGCGAGCGAGACGCGGGACAACTCGCCACCGGACAGGTTGCCCGCGCGCGACGAGGCGTGATCGACGAGATCGACGAGGCCCAGCACCCGCAGCACTTCAGCGTCCACCGCTGGCCGCGGCACCCCGACCACGGTGGCGAAGTAGCGGATGTTCTCGGTGATGGTCAGATCGAGGTAGACGCTCGCGTCCTGGGTCAGGTACCCGATGCGGCGGCGCAGCCCTTCGCTGCCCGCGGGTTCGCCCAGTACCTCGACGGTGCCGCCGGCCACCTGCTGGACACCGACAATGCAGCGCATCAGGGTGGTCTTCCCACAGCCACTCGGACCGAGCAGGCCGATGAGCTGGCCACGCGGCACCGAAAGGGTCAGCCCGGGCAGCACGGTGCGGGCGCCGCGGACCACGCGCAACGCCTCGACGTTGATCGCTGGTTCCGCATCCGACCTATGCGTCACCATGTGCCCAAGTTAGCCCCGACCGCCCAACCCGGACGCGCAAACGAGGTGTGGCCTCGGTCTCGGGGTTCGGCCCCGGGTTCGCGGCCCCGGGTTCGCGGTCGCGGGTTCGCGGTCGCGGGTTCGCGGTCGCGGGTTCTCGGTCGCGGGTTCGCGGTCGCGGGTTCTCGGTCGCGTGGGACACCGAATGCTCAGCGGGATCAGGGGCCGTCAGGCGACCGTGTTGTCAGTGGCTCGACGAAGGTTGAGCCGACCCCGGTGGCCGGCTCTACCTCGAGTTCGCCACTGCCGGCCACCGGGGTCCATTCGCCGCGGAGTGCCGGAGGGGCGGCGGCCGACACGACCGCGACCAGGTCGCCGGGCCGGTACCGCGACCGGCCGGGCCGGCCGGTCAACCCGACCGACACCGTGCCGCCGCCTGATCCCTCGATCCGGGTGGAGGTCACCGTCGCCGGCCCGTCCGCACAGAGCACCCGGTCCCCGATGCGAAGCTCGCCGGCTCGCCGCAGTTGTGTCCGCATGCCCTGTCTCTACTCCCCGGCACCGACACCGGCCCTCGAGCTGGTTCGTCCGGATACCAGGCCCGGCTTTCGCTCAGGCGCCCCAGGCCGGCAGCCCGCGGAAGAAGGCGACCACATCGCGAACGAGCAGTTCCGGGGTTTCCATCGCGGCGAAGTGGCCACCGGTCTCGAAATCCGTCCAGTGCACGATCGGTTGGCCCTGCTCGGCGTACCGGCGGATCGCCACGTCCTCGGCGAACACGGCGACCCCGGTGTGCACCGTCGACGGAGTCGGCCAGTCCTGCGAGTGCATGCTCTCGTAGTACAAGTTGGCCGATGAACCCGCTGTGCCGGTCAGCCAGTAGATCATCACGTCGGTCAGGATGCGGTCGCGATCGATCGCCTGCTCCGGCAGCTCATACCGAGAGTTGGTCCACTCCTTGAACTTCTCCACGATCCAGGCCAGCTGCCCGACCGGGGAGTCGGCGAGCGCGAACGACAGCGTCTGCGGACGGGTCGCCTGGATCTGGAAGTAACCGTTGCCGTCACCGAGGAATGCCTGCATCCGGGTCAGTCGCTCTTTTTCTGCGTCGGAGAAGGTGGCCAATTCCTGGCCGGGAACCTCGCCCCACGGGATGAACCCGACCGTCGCCGCGTTGACGTGCACACCGATGACGTGCTCGCGATCGACCCGTCCGAGATCCGCTGCGACGAAAGCCCCGAAATCCCCGCCCTGCGCTCCGTAGCGCGAATAGCCCAGCCGCGCCATGAGTTCCGCAAGGGCGGTAGCCATTCTCTTGCTGTTCCAACCTGTTCCGACCAACGGTCCGGAGAACCCGAAGCCGGGCAACGACGGAATCACCAGATGGAAGGCGTCCGCCAGATCTCCCCCATGAGCCACCGGATCGGTGAATGGGCCGATGACGTCGAGGAACTCCGCGAACGATCCCGGCCACCCGTGTAGTAGCAACAGCGGCGTGGCGTCGGCCTCCGCGGAGCGGATGTGCAGGAAATGAATGCGCTGACCATCGATCTCGGTGACGAACTGCGGGTGACGGTTGAGCAGTTCCTGCTGAGCGCGCCAGTCGTATCCGTCGCGCCAATATCCGGTCAGGTCCTTGAGGTAGTCCACCGGGACCCCCTTGCTCCACGGAGCGCCGGGCAACTGGTCCGGCCACCGTGTCCCCTCGAGCCGGGCCTTCAGATCATCGAGCGCCGCTTGCGGGATATCGATGACGAAGGATCTGATGGCATCGGTGACGTTGGCTGATTCCGTGGCCGGGGCGCCGGAGGGATCGCTGGCGGATGGATTGCTGATGGCGGGATTACTGGTCGTCCTGGGATTGGTCGCGGTCACTGGAGTCCTCGCCTTCCTCGGCGTGCTGCTCGGGCTGAGATTCGCTCCGGGGGAAGCCACCGGAACGAAGCGTTCCGTTCAAGGATAGCAGAGCGGAACGCTTCGTTCCACGATAATCTCGAGCAATGACCGTGCCGTTCGTTCCGCTCAGCGGCCGCCGCGCGCAAGCCGCGCGCAACGACGAGGCCATCCTTATCGCGGCACGAGACGTGTTCGTCGACGATCCGTCGGCACCGATCGCGGCCGTGTCGCAGCGTGCCGGCGTGGGTATCAGCGCGCTGTACCGGCGCTACCCCAGCAAGGAACTCCTGCTGGGCAAGCTCTGCTCGGACGGGCAGGCCGTCTACATCGCGGAAGCCGAGCGAGCACTGGCCGACGACGGGGATCCCTGGGAGGCCTACGCGAACTTCCTGCGCCGTATCGTCGCCGCCGACACCCATTCGTTGACCGTGCGCCTGGCGGGGACCTTCGTGCCCACCGAGCGGCACCTGCAGGACGCTGAGCTCATGCGGCGGTTGAGCGAGCAGCTGTTCGGGCGGACGCGTGCGGCCGGCGCCATCCGATCCGATGTGACCGAACTGGACATCGCGTTTCTGATGGA
>DASQFG010000276.1:0-2017 GCA_035633315.1 Nakamurella sp.
TTCGCCGTGTGTGTCACCCGGACGAACCCCGCCCACCTGGATCGGCTGGCCGACAGCATCGCGCTGGCGCTGGGCAGAGCGCACACCATCCACGGTCGTCAGGTGGAATCGGGCGCCACTATCGGGACCTACCTCGCCGGCTCCCACGAAACCGCTTCACCATCCTTGCAGGCCGCGGAGCAGGCGATGTACGCGGTGCGGCACGCCCGACCGCGAGCGATTCCCGCATGAATTTCTCGGCTGCACGGCATTCACCGCGCACCGAACGACTTCAATGCGGGTGACGACGGAAGAATCGCCCGAGCAAATCCTATTTGTCGAGAATTCACACATCCCAGGTGCAGCGCAGCAAACAGCAAGCGGCAAGCGGCAAGCCGTCCGATGACGGCAAGGCATGCCTGAAGGCGACAGCTTTCAGTGATTACTCGACCGACGGAGACGCCGACCGAGAACGACCAAGGCCACACCCAGCATCAGCACGATCGCCGCAATCAACACGGTGGCACCGACGTTGAAACCCGCACCGGTGCTGGCCAGCGTCGTTGCTGTGTTCGCCGCTGAGGCCGGGGCGGGGGCACTGTCGACGGTCACGACCGGAGGCGCTGGATACGGCGGCGCGGCCGCAGCAACGGCGGCGAACATCAACAGGCCGGTGACGGCGAAGGTCAATACGGCCAGCAGTTTTCGAACCATCCCGGCACCCGTCCAGAAGCTCCGACAGCGATGAGGCGGAGGCCCCCCGCTCTGAACATGGAGAATAGCAGCTTCGGGCGAATCGCCCAAACCTCGCACTGCCGTACCATGGTGTCGTTTTCCACCGAGCAGGATTCGGCAAGATCAATCGGTTGGCCGCGCCGTCGCGCCTTCGCGGAATCCGTGGCATCCGATCGATTGGTCATGTCACACCCGATTCTTGTTCTGTCGGTGTTCGGGGTGTCTACGGTTGGAATGAGTGTCGGCGAGGCGTTCGGTTACCGTTGCCCGGTTCGGGCGGCGGCGCGGTGATCGGCTGCAGGGGTGAGGTCAGCCACATGGGACAGAACGGGCCGGAGTTGAAGGTGTTCGTGGTCGATGACCATGAGGTCGTTCGCCGCGGGGTGCGGGACATGTTGAATGCCGTCGATGGTGTGGCGGTGGTCGGTGAGGCCTCCACGGTGGCCGAGGCGCTCGCGCGGGTGCCGGCGTCGCGCCCCGATGTGGCGGTGCTGGACGTCCGACTCCCCGACGGCAGCGGCGTCGAGTTGTGCCGCGAGCTGCGGTCCCGGCTGCCGGAGCTTGCATGCCTGATGCTGACCTCCTATCCCGACGAGCGGGCGATGATGGACGCGTTCCTGGCCGGCGCTGCCGGGTTTGTGATCAAAGACATCACGGGGTTGGATCTGGTCGCCGCCGTCCGCATTGTGGGATCGGGCCGCTCGCTGCTGGACCCGCAGGCCGCGGCCGTGCTGTTCGCTCGGTTGCGGTCAGCAGTGCCCGCGGTCGACCCGTTGGAGGGGCTGACCGACGCTGAACGGACAACCCTCGAGCTGATCGGTGAAGGCTTGACCAATCGTCAGATCGCCGGACGGATGTTCGTGGCCGAGAAGACGGTGAAGAACAACGTGTCCCACCTGCTGGCCAAGTTGCACATGACCAGCAGGACCCAGATCGCCGTCCGTGCCACCGAGATCCGCGAGCACCGTCGCACCGGCAGCGATACGACACTCTGATCCCGGCCGCGCGCCTGCGGGAAGGGGATCTCCTTCATGCCACGAGCCTGGCAGACAGGCTTCGCCCCCGCCGGGTCGGGGACCGATCGGGCTGCGGGTTGACCAAAGTCGGAGAGGCGGTGAGCTACGCTCCGCCAGCAGCCGCGGCAGTGCCGGAGTGCAGCAGGAGAGCCGCGCACGGAGAAGGGAAGCAGGGTCGACCATGCCGGCAACCGTTCTCGACATCCTGGCGGAACGCCGCGCGCGCGGCAGTACGCCCGGCGCGCGGACCGACGGCCACCGGGTGGCCTTGGTGATAGAGGGCGGCG
>DASQFG010000277.1:0-2987 GCA_035633315.1 Nakamurella sp.
CGCCGGCGGCACCCTCACCGTCGATGAGGTCATGGCCAAGCTGACGTCCGGAAAGACCTACGTCTATTTGGTCCGCAACCTGATGCCCGCGCAGGCGGACGCGATCATGGAGAAGGTCGCCCCGCTGTTCGACACCGACCACCGCAACGCGGTCGTCACCGAACGGCAGGACCTGCGCCAATACCCGGACGGCTCGGCGTCCGGGGCGCTGGTCGGCGGGACCGACTACGACGGCAACGGCCTGTCCGGGGTCGAGGCCAAGTTCGACACCAAGCTGGCCGGCAAGGACGGCAGCCGGGAGGTCGACGTCGATGCCCGGCACATGATCATCCCGGGCAGCGCCCGCGACCAGGTCGACGCCAGGGACGGCATGGACGTCAACCTGACCATCGATTCCGACCTGCAGTACACGACGTTGAACATGCTCAGCAAGTATGTCGACCTCTCGCAGGCCAAGTCCGGCTGCGTGGTCGTGATGACGGTGGCGCAGGCCCAGGTGTCGGCCATGGCCTGCTATCAGCCCGGTCAGACCACCAGGGAGACCGGCAACCGTGCGGTCACCGACTCCATCGAACCGGGCTCGGTGAACAAGGTCGTCACGTTCGCGGCCGCGCTGGAGAAGGGCCTGATCAAGCCGGACACCGTGCTGAACGTGGACGGGTCGATCGACGTCGGCGGCATCACCGTGCATGACGCTTGGGGGCACGGTCCAGTGGACATGACGGCGACCGGCATCCTGGGCAAGTCGTCCAACGTCGGCACCCTGATGATCGCCCAGCAGGTGGGTCCGGATGCCTTCGAGGACGAGGCCAAGAAGTTCGGCCAGGGCGTCAGGACCGGCATCCAACTGCCCGCCGAATCCTCCGGTGTGCTGCCCGCGCAGTCGACCTGGTCGGCCAGCACGTTCGGCAACCTGCCCATCGGGCAGGGCGTGTCGATCACCCTGCTGCAGCTGGCCGGGATGTACCAGGCCATCGCCAACAACGGTGTCCGGGTGACGCCCAGCATGGTGGCGAGCACCAGCGTCGACGGCCAGACGACGCCGGCACCGGCGGGCGCGACCACCCAGGTGATGAGCCCGGACAATGCCCACACGCTGCTGGGCATGCTGCGCGGGACGATCCAGGACGGCGACGGCAACCACCGCGGCACCGCGCCCAAGGCGGCGATCACCGGGTACCAGGTGGCCGGCAAGACCGGGACCGCGCAGAAGGTCGATCCCGACACCAACGACTACTCCCAGACCGCCATCACCTCGACCTTCGCCGGTGTGGTGCCCGCGGACAACCCCAAGTACGTGGTGGCGATCATGCTCGACGACCCGAAGGGCAACTCGCCGGCCGGCACGACCAGTTGCGCCCCGCTGTTCCACGACGTCGCGGCCTACGCGCTGCGTGCGGCGGACGTGCCGCCTTCCACCTCCGAGGCACCGATCTACGACCTGTACGTCAGCTAGGGCGGGTAATCTTGCCCGCCGTGGCCCCTTCCGCTCTGCCTGCGTCCTCGCTGCGGCCCAGGCATCCCGTCGGGGTCACGCTCGGCGAGGTCGCCCGATGCGCGGGCGCTGGCGCCGGATCGGCGGCCGGCCCTCGGTCGGGCACTGCGTCGGGCGCGCTGGCGGGCGCGGTGGCGGACCTGCGGATCACCGGCATCACCCTGCGGGCGCAGGACGTCCGCCCAGGGGACCTGTTCGCCGCCCTACCCGGATCGCGGGTGCACGGATCGCGCTTCGCCGTGGACGCGGTGCTGGCCGGTGCCGTCGCGGTGCTCACCGACCCCGAGGGTGCTGCAGTCATCGACGAGGCACTCGGCGCGCGCGCCGACGGGGAACCCGGTCACGTATTTCAGAACGCACCCGAGCAGACCCCCGTGCTGGTGGTGGACCATCCGCGTACCGTTCTGGGATCGGTGGCCGCGACCATCTACGGCGACCCGAGCCGGCACCTGGGCGTGGTCGGGGTCACCGGCACCGCCGGCAAGACGACCACCTGCTACCTGCTCGAGGCGGCGTTGGCGGCGGACGGCTCGACGACCGGGCTGATCGGCACCGTGGAAACCAGGATCGACGGCGAGGTCGCGCCGAGCGCGCTGACCACGCCCGAGGCACCGGACCTGCAGGCGCTGTTCGCGGTGATGCTGGAACGCGGGGTGCGGGTGGTGGCGATGGAGGTCTCCTCGCACGCCCTGTCATTGGGCCGGGTGGCGGGGACGTCGTACGCGGTGGGGGCCTTCAGCAATCTGTCCCAGGACCACCTGGACTTTCATCACGACATGGACGACTACTTCGCCGCGAAGTCGATGCTCTTCGACGGCCGGGCCGCGCGGCACGTGATCATGGTCGACGACGTCTGGGGCCGCCGGCTGGCGGCCGCCCACCCGGGGGCGCTGACCGTCTCCAGCACCGACCAGCCCGCTGACTGGTCGGTGCCCGGCGTCGAGCAGCGATCCGGGGGAGTGCAGCACGTGACCCTGCAAGGTCCCGGCGCCAGACAGGTAACACTGGATCTCGCGCTGCCCGGAGCCTTCAACGTGGCCAACGCCGCGCTGGCTCTGGCCTGCGTGGACGCCCTCGGCCGGGACGTCGAGCAGGCGGCGAAGGCGATGGCGACCATTGCGGTGCCGGGCCGGATGGAGCGGGTCGTGGCGGGGCAGGACTACCTGGCGGTGGTCGACTACGCGCACAAACCGGCCGCGCTGGTGGCGGTGCTGGATGCCATCTCCGAGGGCTTGACCGGCCGGTTGATCGTCGTCGTCGGCGCCGGCGGAGCCCGCGACCCGGGCAAGCGCCCGATCATGGGCGCCGAGACCGCCCGGCGCGCCGACCTGGTCATCGTCACCGACGACAACCCGCGGACGGAGGACCCGGCGGAGATCCGGCGGCAGGTGCTCGACGGCGCCAGGGAGCTCGCGGACCGTCAAGGAGCAGAGGGCCAACCGGTGCAGATCCTGGAAATCGGTGACCGGCGGGCCGCCATCCGGGCCGCCGT
>DASQFG010000278.1:0-2392 GCA_035633315.1 Nakamurella sp.
GGCCTCCTCCAGACGCGGGACGATCGTCAGCACCTGGTCCAGTCCCGCGCGCCGGACGCAGCCCTCAGCGTCCGACGAGAGCTCGGCGAGGTACACCCGGATATCGCGGGCGGCGAAGTCCTCGGCCTGACGCCGCAGGACCTCCGTCCCGGTGAAATCGATGTCGTCCATGGCTGCCGCGTCGATCACGACGGACCGCACCGGGGTGTGCGCCGCGGAGGTCAGGTCGCGCACCCGCTGGTCGAAGTGGGCAGCGTTCTCGAAGAACAGGCCGGTGCCGAACCGGAAGACGAGGATGCCGTTCAGCTGCGCGCCCGCATCGACCCGGTCCCGGAGGCGTGGGGCGACCTCACCATCTGCCACCAGCACCTCGTCGTGCGGCTGGTACTGGCGGCGGAGGCGGTCGACCAAGGACACGAGCACGGCGATCAGGATGCCCTGCTCCACACCGACGAACGCGACGACGGCGGCGGCCAGTAGGGCGGCGCCGAACTCGAACGTGCGGGCGCGCTTGATCGCTCGCAGCTGGCCGACCTTGACCAGCCGGATCCCGATGGCGAACACGACAGCGTCCAGCACGGGTGACGGCAGGTACTCGAAGAGGCCGGTGGCGAACAGCAGCACGACGGCGATGACCAGGGCCATGACGATGTTGACCATCTGGCTGCGACTTCCTGCGGCGTCACCGGCGGCCGTCCGCGGTGGACTGCCGTTGATGGCGAACCCTCCGGTGAGGGCACTGCCGGTGTTGGCGGCGGCAAGCGCGTAGAGGTCCTGGTTGGTGTTGTCTCGGTAGCCGTTCTTGGTGGCGAAGCTGCGGGCCACGGCGGCGCTTTGGGCCAGGATGACCACCGCGATGCCGGCCGCGGTAGCCGCGAGCCGGCCGACCTCGCCCGACGAGAAGTTCGGGATGGTCAGGCTCGGCAGGCCCGCCGGCACCTCCCCGACCATGGCCACCCCGCGCTTCTCGGCGCCGACGAGGACCCCCAGCACTGAGAAGGCAACGACCGCGAGAAGCGCGGCGGGAAGCTTCGGCAGCACCCGCTCCATCACGAGCATCGATACGACGACGCCGAGCGCGAGCACGGCGGACGCTCCGTTGACGTGGCCGAGGTTCGTCACGGTGTCGACAAGCTTGTCCCAGGTCGTTCCGGACGCCTCGATGCCGAGCATCCCGGGGAGCTTGCCGATGATCAGCGAGACGCCGACACCACTCAGGAACCCGGCAAGCACAGGCTGCGAAATCAGGTCGGCCAGGAACCCCAGGCGCGCGACCGCCATGAGCAGCAGGATGCCGGCCGTGATCAACCCCAGCACGGCCACGGTGGCCGGGTACATCTCCGAGCTCGAGGCGACCACGGCCCCGGCACCAGCGGCCACCAGCGCCGCGGTCGCGGAGTCGGCACCCACGACGAGCTGACGGCTCGAGGCCACGATCGCGAACAGAATGGCCGGCACCAACGCGCAGTACAGACCCGTCTGCACCGGAAGCCCCGCGATGCTGGCATATCCCAGCGACTCGGGGATGGCGATGGCAGTGACGGTGACCCCGGCCACGAGGTCGCCACGCAGCCACGTCCTTCGGTATCCCGTCAGCAGCGACACCCGGTCACCCTTGCACAGGCACGCGGGCGGCATCATCACCTCACGCCAGGCCTAGGGGCCGCGCCAGGTGGCCAGATGGCCCATGTTCGGCGGGACGGCGTGGTTGTGCAGGCACGGGCCAGGGCCTCGCTGGGGGGATGTGCAGTTGACTTGGGGTATGGAGGTATCCGGTGGATCGCCCGAGCCACAGTCTGCGGTTGGCCCGGCACCCGGGAGGGTGTCCCGGCTGAAGCGCCGGTCCACGGCCGTGGCGGGGCGGGCGACCGTCTGGGCGCGTGGGGTTCGCGAGGGTCACGCGTCGGTCGATGTCGGCTTCCGGCTCGCCGACCGTGACAAGAAGGTGGCTGCTGGGGTTCTGGCTGGCGGTGTTGCTTATCGCTTCTTCTTCTGGCTGCTCTCGCTCCTCGTGCTCGTGACCGGCGGCCTGGGGTTCGGCGACAGCCAGCGTGTCGAGGATGCGCTGAGCGCCGCGGGCCTCGACCCCGAGCTCTCTCAGGCGGTGCTCGACTCCTGGCAGAACACCCGGGAGCCGCGATGGTGGCTGCTGGTCACCGGCGTGTGGCTGGTGCTGTGGACGGGCTACCTGGCCGCCAAGGCGGTCATGCTGGTGCACGGTGCCGTGTGGGGTGTCAGCACGCCCACCGGCAGGAACCCGTTGGCCGCATCACTGGCATTCACCGGCGCGGTGCTGGGTTTCGCTGCGGCCGTGGCGCTTGCTCGGTGGCTACGTCACGAGTCGCCAGGGATCGGTCTCGTCGCCACCCTGTCTGTCGTCATCATTCCGTTC
>DASQFG010000279.1:0-4333 GCA_035633315.1 Nakamurella sp.
AGCACGTCAAGGGCGCGGGCGATCGGGCAGTTGTCCGACGACCAGTCCGACCGCAGCGGCACCGTTCCTCCCTGGGCGATCGCGATCACACTTGCTTGAGCGAAGCGTACTCGACTACTGTCCCTTCAGACCAGCACCCACCAGCGAATACCTGACGCTCAGGCAAACCCGACGAGGCACCCATGTCCGCTCGTGATCTGCACCCTGCCGGGCAGGGTGCGGTGGGCGCGATCGGGCAACCGTCGGTAGCGGGGCGGCGCCGGAAACGACTGCATCCGGCGTGGATCGTGGCCGGTGTCGCGTTCATCGCCCTGCTCGGCGCGGCCGGTTTCCGGGCGGCGCCCAGTGTGCTGATCGTCCCGATGCAGGACGAGTACGGCTGGTCACGCAGCCTGCTGTCACTGGCCGTCGGCGTCAACCTGTTGCTGTACGGGCTGACGGCGCCGTTCGCCGCGGCCCTGATGGATCGCTTCGGGGTCAGGGCCGTCACCAGCACTGCGCTGGTGCTGGTGGCGCTCGGATCGGGGCTGACCGTCTTCGTCACCGCCGGCTGGCAATTGGTGCTGTGCTGGGGCGTCGTCGTCGGGCTGGGTACCGGTTCCATGGCGCTGGTCTTCGCCGCCACCATCGCCAACCGCTGGTTCGTCGCACGGCGCGGCCTGGTGATGGGCGTGCTCACGGCAGCCAGCGCCACCGGCCAGCTGATCTTCCTGCCGATGCTGGCCTGGCTGGCCGAGAATTCCGGCTGGCGAGCCGCCTCGTTGCTGGTCTCGGCGGCGGCGCTGGCCGTGGTGCCGCTGGTGTTGTGCTTCCTGCGGAACGACCCGGCCGATGTCGGCGTGCTGCCCTACGGGGCGCCGGAACCCGGCCCGGCCACCGCCGGGACGCGCGAAGGCTCCGACCCGGCCGACGCGGTGCGAAATGCGGTGACGCAAAAGGATTCCGCGCCGACCCCGAGCCCGGGACACTCCGCACGCGGTGACGACGGGGACATCGGGGACTCCGCCGTCGTCGCGCCCGGCGCCGCCCGGCGGACCGTCCGGGCGCTGTTCCAGGCCGCGCGCACCCGGACGTTCTGGGCGCTCGTCGGCGGGTTCGCGATCTGCGGGGCGACCACCAACGGGCTGATCGGTACCCATTTCGTGCCCGCCGCGCACGACCACGGCATGCCCACCACGACCGCCGCCGGGCTGTTGGCCGTGGTCGGGATCTTCGACATCGTCGGCACGGTGGCCTCGGGTGCGCTGACCGACCGGGTCAACCCGCGGATCCTGCTGGCGGTGTACTACGCGCTGCGCGGCGTCGGGCTGCTGATGCTGCCCGCGCTGCTGTCCGACGCGGTGCACCCGAGCATCCTGGCCTTCGTCATCGTCTACGGGCTGGACTGGGTGGCGACGGTGCCGCCCACCGCAGCACTCTGCCGGGAGGCGTTCGGCGAGAACGGCACCATCGTCTTCGGCTGGGTCTTCGCCGCGCACCAGATCGGCGCCGCGCTGGCCTCGGTGGGCGCCGGCGTGATCCGGGATGCGACCAGCGATTACACCCTCGCCTGGTTCGGCGCCGCGGGCCTGTGTGCGGTCGCGGCGCTGATGTCGCTGGGCATCCGCAAGATCCCCCGCCCCGCGGTGCCGGTCTCGTCAACAGCGCGGATCAACTTCCCCCGCGCGGCTCATCTGGTTAACTCGCGCCCCACCATTCCCACAACCGCTCACTTCGTACGCGCCAGCGACGTTGATCCGCGCCAACCAAAGGTCACAAATCAGTGACAGACGCCACCACTTGCCCGGGACCTATGGCCCTGCCCACATCCCGCGGCACTGGACATGCTCAGAAGTGCCGCTCGCCGAGCTCGCGCGGTGCGCCGTGGGAATTCCCGTGCGTACCACCGCAGTCGACAACGGCACCATTCATGTGCCCACCAGGTGCCGGCAAAGGAGCCACGGACGATGACCCAGTTCGTATTCGATTTCACCCAGGGCGACAAGGATCAAAAAGATCTGCTTGGCGGGAAGGGCGCCAACCTCGCCGAGATGACCAGATTGGGTCTGCCGGTGCCGCCGGGCTTCACCATCACCACCGAGGCCTGCCGGGAATACCTGGCGCTGGGCGCCGAACCCGGCGAACTGCGAGTACAGGTGACGATGGCGCTGCGGCACCTCGAGGACAACCTGGGCAGGCGGCTGGGCGACCGGCACGATCCGCTGCTGGTGAGCGTGCGTTCCGGCGCGAAATTCTCGATGCCCGGAATGATGGAAACAGTGCTGAACATCGGCCTGAACGATGCCAGCGTCAAGGGTCTGGCCGAGGTATCCGGCGACGAGCGGTTCGCCTGGGATTCCTACCGGCGGCTGCTGATGATGTTCGGCAAGACCGTCCTGGACATGCCCGGCGATGTTTTCGCCGACGCGCTGGACAAGGCGAAGTCCACCAAGGGCGTGGTGTCCGACACCGAACTCGACGTCGACGACATGAAGGCCCTCGTCGAGGAGTACAAGATCGCGATCCACGAGAGCTCCGGCACGGAGTTCCCGCAGCATCCCCGCGAGCAGCTGGACATGTCGATCCGCGCTGTCTTCAACTCCTGGAACACCAACCGCGCCCGGCTGTACCGGCGGCGGGAACGGATCCCGCAGGACCTGGGCACCGCGGTCAACATCTGCACCATGGTGTTCGGCAACCTCGGTGACAACAGCGGCACCGGCGTCGCGTTCACCCGTGACCCGGCGACCGGCCACACCGGCGCCTACGGCGACTACCTGGTCAACGCGCAGGGCGAGGACGTCGTCGCCGGCATTCGTAACACCCTGAGCCTGGACGACCTGGCCGGGATCGATCCCGACTCGCACCGCGAGCTGATGAAGGCGATGCGCCGGCTGGAGACCCACTACCGCGACCTGTGCGACGTCGAGTTCACCGTCGAGCGCGGCAAGCTGTGGATGCTGCAGACCCGGGTCGGCAAGCGCACCCCGGCCGCCGCGTTCCGGATCGCCACCGAGCTGGTCGACGAGCATCTGATCACCCTGGACGAGGCGCTCGCCCGGGTGACCGGCGCCCAGCTGGCCCTGTTGATGTTCCCGCAGTTCGACAAGTCCGGTGTCCGCAAGCTGCTCACCCAGGGCATGGCCGCGTCCCCGGGCGCGGCGGTGGGCCGGGTGGTCTTCGACTCGGCGACCGCGATGGAATGGGCGGCAAGGGGCGAGCACGTGCTGCTGGTCCGCAGGGAGACCAATCCCGACGATCTCGGCGGCATGATCGCCGCGAACGGCATCCTCACCGCCCGAGGTGGTAAGACCTCGCACGCTGCGGTGGTCGCCCGCGGCATGGGCAAGACCTGCGTGTGCGGTGCCGAGGAGCTGGACATCGACGTCGTGGCCAAGACGATCCGGGTCGGCTCGGTGAGCATCGCCGAGGGCGACGAGGTCAGCATCGACGGTTCGACCGGCGAGGTGTTCGTCGGCGCGATGCCGGTGGTGGCCTCCCCGGTGGAGACCTACATCGAAAAGGGCATGGAAGCCTTGGAAGGTGCCGACGAGGAGACCGCGCAGCTGGTGCGGGCCGTCGACCGGGTGCTGGTGCACGCCGACCTGCGCCGCCGACTGGGAGTGCGGGCCAACGCCGACACCCCCGAGGACGCGAACCGTGCCCGCCAGCTCGGCGCCCAGGGCATCGGGCTGTGCCGTACCGAGCACATGTTCCTCGGCGACCGCCGCGCGCTGATCGAGCGGCTCATCCTGTCCGATTCGACCGAAGAGCGCCACGCTTCCTTGGACGCCCTGTTGCCGTTGCAGCGCCAGGACTTCATCGAGATCCTCGAGGAGATGGACGGCCTTCCGGTGACCATCCGGCTGCTCGACCCGCCGTTGCACGAGTTCCTCCCGGACATGACCACGCTGTCCGTCAAGGTCGCGCTGGCCGAGGCCAGCGGCGCGTCCGGTCCGGCACTGGAGAAGGACGAGCGGCTGCTCAAGGCGGTGGAACGGCTGCACGAGGCGAACCCGATGCTGGGTCTGCGTGGTGTCCGGCTGGGGCTGCTGACTCCCGGGTTGACCGCATTGCAGGTGCGGGCGATCACCGAAGCGGCGATCGAGCAGGTCAAGGCCGGCAAGAACCCCAAGGTCGAGATCATGGTTCCGCTGGTCGGTTCGGTCCGCGAACTGGACATCGTCCGTGACGAGGCCGAGGCGCTGATCACGAAACTGACCGCCGCCGCGGGCATCGAGCTGACCATTCCGATCGGCACGATGATCGAACTGCCGCGCGCCGCGCTCACCGCCCGACGCATCGCCGGCAGTGCGGACTTCTTCTCCTTCGGCACCAACGACCTGACCCAGAC
>DASQFG010000280.1:0-3107 GCA_035633315.1 Nakamurella sp.
GGCGGGCGCGGAGGTTGCCGTCGATCACGCCTTCGCCGCGGCGCGGATGGCCGGGGCCAGCCCTCGGCTGGGCGCTGCGTCCTCGTCGTGGACGGTGAGTGCGGCGATGAGACTGCCGGCCACCGAGAACAACGCACAGCCGATCAGCGCCCACCGGAACGCGGGCAGCGCCGTTGCCTCGGTCGCGCCGACGCCGACCGTGGCGATGACGGTGGCGGCGACAGCCACCCCGACAGCGGACCCCACCTGCCTGGTCGCGTTGTACAACGCGGTGGCCGCGCCGGTGTACTCCGGCGCCACCGTGTCGAAGGCGGAGGCCTGGGTCGGCATGAACGTGTGCGCCTGGCCGGTGCCGAGCAGGAACATCAGCAGTATCGGGACGACTGGCGGAATGCTGCTGCTCATCACGAACGACAGGGTGACCAGCACGACGGCCACCGTGAACTGGCCCGCGGCAACCAGCCTGCGGGGACCGACACGTCGGTAGAGCCGGCTGGCGATCTGAGTGCCCACCATGATCCCGATCGCCTCCGGGAACGTCAGCAGCCCCGCCGTGAGCGGCGGGTAGCCGAACGCCGTCTGCAGCATCAACGGGTAGACGAACAGGCCCCCCAGGAAACCGGCAGCAGACGCGAACGTGATCAGGTTCACCGATCGGAACAGCCGCAGCCCGAACAGCTGCAGCCGCAGCATCGGTGCGGACACCCGACCCTCGACAACGACCAACAGGCCCAACAACGCGATGCCCAGCAGGCCTGGGATCCAGATCGACGGCGTCGTCCAGCCCCGGACCGCACCCTCGGACAACGCGAACATCAACGACGAGAAACCGATTGCGGCCAGCAGGAATCCCGGAACGTCCAGCCGGGAGCTGGTGCGCCGGGCCATCCGCGGCACGGCCAGCACCGTGAAGGCCACCGCCGCGATCCCGATCGGCAGGTTGATCCAGAAGATCCACCGCCAGCTGGCCCGCTGCACCAGGAACCCGCCCAGCACCGGGCCGATCGCCGGGGCAAGCGCGATCGGGATGTTGATGATCCGGCTGAGCCGGACGCGCTCGGACGGCGGGAACGTGCGGTAGAGCATCGCCATGCCCACCGGTGTCATCAGCCCACCGCCGAGCCCCTGAACGATCCGGAAGATCACCAACTGCTGCACCGTCGCCGCGAATCCGCACGCGGCGGAGGCCACGGTGAACAGGGCGACAGCGGCCAGGAACACCTCGCGTGCGCCCCACCGATCGCCCAGCCAGCCGGCCACCGGAATCGCGACCGCGACGGCGACGAGGAACCCGATGTTGACGGTGGCGGTGAGCTCGACCGGCACTCCGAGTTCGGCAGCGATGGTGGGCAGCGCGACGTTGACGACGGTCGCGTCGATGATCGTGATGAACATCGCCGCCACGAAAACCGTTGCCACCGCAGCCTGCGGGCTGATCCGCGCCATCACCGCGAGTCGCGCCATCACCGCGAGTCGCGCGGAGGGTCGGCGCTGCTCCCGCGGTGACCAGGAGTGCCGACCACCGCTATGCAGCCTCGCTGTCTGCTCACTGCCGTTCGTCGCTCTCTTCGTTGTGCTGCTGTTCTCTCGGCTGTTGCGCGGCTGCGCCTGGCGCACGACCGTGAACTGCATGCTCGACCCGGAGTTCGGATGGGACCTGGGCCCCGAACTCGCGCCCGATGGCTCGCCTTTGCCAGATCGGAAGTGCACCACCGGCACCGACGAATCCACACCCGGGTCGTTGGTTGTCACCGACACGATCGCACGTTCGCACACTGTCCGGCGGCGTCCTGAAGTGCGGTCGTAGTCCGAGAAATCGTCGACCTTTCGGGCATTCGGCGAGAAGCCTGACAACCAACCCGGCAGATATTCACCGCCGCCTGTCCGAATTGTCGATATCGCGGTAACGTCTTATGCGCAGACCACATCCGTGGCAGGTCGCGGCAGAGGGACGACCGTCGGGCTGCAACGGGCCCCGGAGAGCGCCGAACAATGGAGGCCGAATCGGTCGGCCACGGCGCATATGGGACTTTCGGCACTATCGCTCAGATGTCTCAAACCGGACAGTGGACCACACATCGAGGCGCTGGTCAGGGTCTCAGGAACGGAGGGAAATGACAGTGAACTGTCGCATGAAGACCCGATTCCTCGAGGGCGCTGACCAATCCGCCTCGGGCATCGGATCGTGTGGACGCCGTCGCCCGTCCGGCACGCAACCGGGCGAGGAATCAGTGGATTGCCTGGCGGGTACACCTGCGCGGGTGCGATGCCGTCAGCGCGGAGGACCCAGTCCCAAGGAACGTTCGCGACAGGGCGGTTGCCGCTGATGGCCACCATTGCACGGGACGTCATGAACACCGACCCGGACTGCGTCTCGCACACGGACACGGTCGAGGAAGTGGCCATGCGGATGCGGAGTCTGCTGGTGGCGTTCCTGCCGGTGTGCGACGAGGACGGATATCTCTGCGGCATCGTCGGCTACCGGGATATCGGTGCGCAGGCGCGATCTGCGCGCGGCGAGATGGCGAGCGTCACGGCAGCGTCACTGGTCGAGAAGGCGCCCATCACCATCGGCGTCGATGATCCCGTCGAGGACGTCACCCGGATGATGGCAGAGCAGCGCGTCTGGCTGTTGCCGGTCGTCGACGGACAGCGATTGGTGGGCGTCATCCACTACGACAGCGTCGCCGGCGGCCACCGCACACGGCTGCCAACTCAGCGGATCGAGTCGTCTACCTCCACGGCGTAGGGATCTGTCCGCAGGTAGCCACATCGTCAGGGAGTTGCGCAGTCCGCCCTACCTCAGCGCGGCGAGCAGCTCGTCGCCGACCGGGACACCGAGCCCGGTGCAGGCGTCCCACCCAGGCCCCGCTCGATAGGCACCGTTGTTGCCCGAGGTGATGTCCCGGAACCCGTCGGCCACCACGCCGGCACCGACGCCTGCGTAGATCGCGGGCTGGAGCAATCCGAACGGGCGCCCCAGTGACTGGGCCATCCGGGCGAGCAGCGCGGCCCAGAGCGGGGACACCGCACTGGTACCGCCGAACACGAGTTTCTGACCGTCGACGAGCACCTGATACCCGGTCTGCGGATCGGCGTTCGCGGCG
>DASQFG010000281.1:0-2851 GCA_035633315.1 Nakamurella sp.
CGAATACCGCGAGTTCAGCGCCGCTGCCGCCGCGGTGATCCGCGGCGGTGCGGTGCTGTACCCGACGGCCACCGCGACGACCGTTCGGGCCAGCAACAAGGGCGGCGACGTCGTCAACACCGACGGCCCGTACGCCGAGACCAAAGAGGCGCTGACCGGCTTCTATCTGCTGGACTGTGCTGACCTGGACGAGGCGCTTGCCTGGGCCGCGCAGGTTCCGGCGGCGTGGGGTGGCGCGGTCGAGGTTCGTCCGGTCATCCCACTGGGTTCATGAATGAGACGCTCCACTGCTGACCTGCTCAGTGCCCTGACCCGTGACGATTCCACCAGGATCCTGGCCACACTGATCCGCCTGACCGGCGACATCACGCTCGACGAGGACGCTCTGCAGGACGCCATGGTCAAGGCACTGAGCACCTGGGACTCCACCGGGATCCCTGACAGTCCGCGGGCATGGGTGATCGTGACCGCCCGGCGATGCGCGGTGGACCGGATCCGGAGGGAGGCCCGCCGCACCGACAAAGAGGCATCCGCCATGGCGCTGTTCGACGACGGTGACGATCCGCCCGAACCGGTGGTCCGAGATGACCTGTTGCGCTTGGTGTTCACCTGCTGCCACCCGAGCCTCTCGCTCGACGCCAGGGTGGCATTGAGCCTGAAGACCCTCGGTGGGCTCACCACCCCGGAGGTCGCTGGGGCGCTGCTGGTGCCCGAGGCCACCATGGCCAAGCGGCTGACCAGGACGAAGCAGAAGATCGCCCAGGCCCACATCCCGTACCGGGTGCCATCGGACGCCGAGCTGCCCGATCGCCTCCCGGCGGTCCTCGCCACGGTGTACCTGGTCTTCAACGAGGGCTACGCCGCTTCGGGCGGTGAACTCGCAGTGCGGAGCGACCTTGTCGACGAAGCGATCCGACTGGCGCGGCTGCTGTGCGAGCTGATGCCGGACGAGGCGTCCGTCATCGGGTTGCTGGCGTTGGTGTTGTTGCACGACTCGCGGCGGGAGGCGCGGGTGGACAAGGCCGGCGCGTTGGTGCTGCTGGCAGACCAGGACCGGTCGCTGTGGGACAACGAGAAGATCGTCGAAGGAGTGCGGATGGTCGGAAAGGCGTTGCAGCGCAGTCCGGATCGGCCGGACTCGTACGCGGTGCAGGCGGCGATCGCGGCCTGTCACGCGCTCGCCCCCAGCTACGTCGATACCGACTGGCCGGCGATCGTGTCCTGGTACGACGTGCTGCTGACGGTCACCGACACACCGGTGGTGCGGCTCAACCGGGCCGCCGCGGTGGCCGAGCGGGATGGCGCGCCGGCCGGGTTAGCCGAGATGGACGGCATCGAAGGATTGCAGGACTACCCGTACTGGCACGCCTCGCGGGCGGATCTGCTGGATCGGCTGGGCCGTCGGAGCGAGGCAGCAGGCGCGTTCGACCGGGCGCTGGCCTTGCGGCTCAACGTCTCTCACTCGGAGCACCTGCGTCGCCGAGGGTAACCGCGGTGCTGCGGCAGACTGTGGGTGTGGCAGAGCGGGATGATCAACCGGACGGCACGAACGACCCCGCGCCGAACACGGACAGCGCTTGGGACACAGGCCAACGGCGGGAGACCCCTGCAGCGCCTGACCGCAACTGGTCCGACCTGCTGCAGGAACTGCGGGTCATCCAGCCGGCGTTCAATTGCTCACCGGATTCCTGCTGGCCCTGCCGTTTCAGACCCGCTTCGAACAGCTGACGCAATTCCAGCGGGTCGTGTACCTGATCACCTTGAGCGCTGCCGTCATTTCGACCGGATTTCTCATCGCCCCGGTCAGCCTGCCCCGGTTCCTGTTTCGGCGGCACGCCCGGCGGGTGACCGGTCGACGTGGCCCACCGCCTCGCACGGGTCGGGATGGCGATGCTGGCGGTGGCCGTGGTCTCGATGGTGCTGCTGATCTTCGACGTGGTCAGCGGGCTCACCGCCGGAGTGGTCGCTGCGGTGGCGGCGACGGTGTTGCTCGCCGGACTGGGGTGGGCCCTACCGTCGGCGATCCGAGAGCGTAAGGGGGCGAACCCGACCGCTGAGCGGTGGGCGCCGCCCGGGGAGAACTCGACCCATACTCGGTTTCGGGGTTCACGTCCCGGGCGACGTGCGCCGGTGCGCGCTGACACTGCTGGATGTGCGCGGGGAATTTTCAGGACTTGGCGGCTGGCGGCAGCTGGGTCGAAGCCCTCCCGTTGGCGGTGCTCGGGGTGGCGATACCCGGCGAGCCGACAGGGGTGGTGCCCGTGGTGGTGTTCGCTTCAGTCGCGCTGGCGGCCGCCTCGACCGCCGAGCGATCGGCGGCCGTCGCGGCGGTCTCTGCCTTTGTCGCGGACACCTCGGCCGCATCGGCCGCGGCTTCCGCCTCCGCGGTGGCGGCCAACGCGGACTGTCGGCGCCGCAGCACCACCACCGTCGTCGCGGCGGTGGCGACCAGCGACAGGATCGCTGCCGGCTTGTTCGACAAGCGGTAGTTGAGCAGGTGGTCGACGGAGATCTTGCCGGGACCCGCAATCGCCAGAGCCGCCGTACACAGCCCCAGCACGGCCGGATACTCGTAGCCGCCGTTCGAGGCGAACAGGCCCTTCGGTCCGTGGGCGGTAGCGGCGACAGCCATGGTGCTGGCAGTTGCGGCCCCCGTGGCCGGAGTGGCCAAGCCCAGGATCAGCATGGCGCCACCGGCTGTTTCGCTGACACCGGCGGCCAGTGCACTGGGCTTGCCCGGCTTGAAACCCATGGACTCCATGGCCTTTGCGGTTCCGGTGACGCCCTGACCGCCGAACCATCCGAACAATTTCTGCGCGCCATGCGCGGCCAGAATCCCGCCCACGCCCAC
>DASQFG010000282.1:0-8260 GCA_035633315.1 Nakamurella sp.
AACGCCGATCAGCGCGGTGAGCATCGGCAGGCCGGCCGCGACGACCGACCCGAAGGTGATCAGCAGCACCACCATGGCCACCACGACCCCGATCCCCTCGGTCGACCCGATGGCCGGGGCCTGCGCCACCGCACCGCCGCCGAGTTCGATCCGCAGTCCGTCGACCTGGTTCGCGTCGGCGATGGAGGCGAGCTCGGTCTGCGTCGACTCGGGAATCTCGGTGATCTCGCCCTGGAAGAACGCCTGCGCGAACCCGACGGTCAGTTCGGGCGAGATCGTCTGCCCGGTGGCCGGATCGATGACGTTGGTGACCCCCGGCAACTGCTTGGTCTGCTCGACCACGGTGCCGATCGCCTGCTGGTACTGGGGTTCGGTGAGCGTGTGGCCTTCCGGCGCCGCAAAGACGATCCGGCCGGTGGCATCACCCGCGCCCGGGATCCTCTCCCCGAGCTGGTCCAACGCGGCCTGGGCCGGCGTACCCGGAATGGTGAACGAGGACGTCATGGTGCCGGAGAACGCAGCCGCCGCGGCGACCAGACCAAGCAGCAGCGCCAGCCACGCGATCAACACCGCCCACCGTCGGCGGGTCGCGAAATGCCCAAGTCGGTACAGCAAGCTGGCCATGAGTGGCTCCTGGCGTCGGTGACGGGTGATTCGGTGGTCGCCGAATCAGTCGGGTCAAGCGTTCGAGTCAGACGGCAGCGAGCGGCGGCCGGGCAGAGCGGACAACTCGTTCAGGTTGATGATCGAAAAGGCCAGCGCCAGCTGAGCGTCGAAACCCTGCTCACCGCCGGGCTTTCCACGCAGGAGCCACTGCTCGAGCACGATCCGGCCGGCCGCGATCCCGTAGGTCGCGAGCATCCGCACCCGGATGTCGTCCGCGGGCAGGCCGACCCGGTCGCCGATCGCGTCGGCCAGTTGCTCGACATTCACCGCGTCGATGGCACCCACCATCGACTGCAGTTCGGGCTCCGCATCGAACAACAGGGCAAGTCGTTCCCAGCGCTGCGGCAGGCCGGCTGCGACGTGCCCGAGCGAGTCGCACAGGATCACCTCCAGCGACTGATCATCCGGCGCGTGCCGGATCGCCTCGATGATGTCGTCCAGCCACCCCTCGCTGACCGCGGAGATGCACTCCGCCTTGCCGGAGAAGTAGTTGGAGAACGTGCGGCGCGAGACCCCCACCCGCTCGGTGATCGCCGCGATCGTCACCGAGTCGTACCCCGCAGTGGACGCCAGGTCGAGCGCCGCCTCCGCGAGGGCACGGCGGGTCGCGTCCTTCTTGCGCTCTCGGAGCCCTGCGGGTCCCGGTGGCCGCGAGCCGGGCCGAGCACCGGCGGTCGTGCTGGTCATGGACCAAGGATACGTAGAATGTTGCCCATTGTGCAATCTTGCCCAATGGGCATCCGTTGTACGTCGGGGTGCGGCATTAGAGTGACGGTGAGCACTGGGCCGCTCGTGCTGCCGATCGAACCGGTGGTCAGGACTGCCGAACAGAGGCCACGCCCACGACAGGCCGACGACCACAGAAGGGGCGCTGCCCGATGAAGTTCAACCCCAACGCCCGGCTGGACACCTCCCAGGTGCAGGACCGGCGCGGCGGCGGGGGTGGCGGCGGTTTCGGCGGAATCCCCGGCGGCAAGGGCGGTTTGGCGGTGGGCGGCGGCGGCCTCGGGCTGATCGCGGTCATCGTCATCGTGTTGATCAACCAGTTCGCCGGCGGCGGCGCCTCCAGCGGAACCGCTGGGCTGATCCAGGGCGCTTCGGGCAACAGCACGGTCGACAACGGCCAGTTGGAGAGCGCCTGCAAGACCGGAGCCGACGCGTCGACGAGCGAGGACTGCGCGACGGTCGCGGTGATCAACTCGGTGCAGGACTACTGGGCCGACGCCTTCGCGGCCTCGAACAGCACCTACCGCGGTGCGGACACGGTGTTCTTCAGCGGCTCGACGCGCACCGCGTGCGGCACCGGATCGGCGGGCATGGGCCCGTTCTACTGCCCGGCGGATCAGCAGGTCTACATCGACCTGTCGTTCTGGGACGAACTGCGCACGACCTTCGGCGCCAACGACGCCCCGTTCACCCAAGCCTACGTACTCGCCCACGAATACGGCCACCACGTGCAGAACCTGCTGGGCACCAGCAGCCGGGTCGGCACCGCGACCGGCGCCACCTCGGGATCGGTGCGGCTGGAGCTGCAGGCCGATTGCTACGCCGGCGTGTGGGCCAGTCATGCGACGACGGTTCCCGCCGCCGACGGTCAGGTGTTGATCACCGAGATCACCGACGCCGACCTGGCCAACGCCATCGACACCGCGGGCAAGATCGGTGACGACTACATCCAGGCCACGGTGGCCGGCCAGCGGGTGGATCCTTCGCAGTTCAGCCACGGGTCGTCGGCGCAGCGGCAGAAATGGTTCCTGACCGGATACCGGTCGGGAGACCCGGCTTCCTGCAACACCTTTGACACCACCAACCTCGGCTGACGCCCACCGTCCCGACAGACAACCGGGCGGCACGGGAGCTCACGGTATCGGCGGCGCCGGTGCACCCGGCTGCTCGATGGAGTCGGACCGATCCGCGGACAGCACGATCGCCACGCACACCAGGGCCATGCCCAGCACCTCGAGGGCCGACGGGCGCTGGGCGAGGAACACCGCCCCGACGACGGCAGCCGTCACCGGCAACAGGGCCAGCAGGATCGCGAACCTCGCGGCGCTCACCCTGCGCAGCACGACCTGCTCGATGACGTAGGGGATCACCGAACTCAGCACGGCGATCCCGACGATCGACACCGCCAGCGACACATCGGTGAGCACCGGAACGACGGCGCCGATCGCGAGCGGTGAATAGAGCACCGCGCCCGCGGTCATGCCGACGGCCAGCGAACTGATGCCGTCGCGACGCACGGCGATGCGCCGGCCCAGCACGATGTAGCCGGCCCACGCCGCAGCCGAGGCGAAGATCGCCGCAAGGCCGATGACGACGTCGGTGGTCAGCCCGCTCTCCAGTTGCACGCCGGCCAGCAGCACCACGCCCGCGGCCGCCAGGGCGATGCCCACCCGGTCACGCCACCCGCGCCCGGTCGCCGCCGCGACCGCGACCGGTCCGAGGAACTCGATGGCCACAGCGGTGCCCAGCGGGAGGTGCGCGATGGCCACGTAGAAGACGACGTTCATGCTCGCCAGCACGATCCCGAACAGCGCCGACGCGCCGAGCTCGCGGGCCGTCCAGGGCTGCCGCCACGGCCGCCGCCAGGCGATCAGGATCACGGCCGACACCGCCAACCGCCACCAGGCGACCGACGCCGCCGGCAGCACCGCGAACAGCCCGACCGCCAGCGCCGCGCCGTAGTACTGGGTGCACCCCGACGCCAGGAACAGCGCGGGTGCGGGAATCCGGTCCAGCACTCCTGGCCGGCGCGACCGCCGGGGGTCGGCCGTCACCGGCGGCCTGGCCACTCGCGGAGCTGTTCGGTGGTGCGCACGTGCTCCCCTTCCCCCCGCCGTACGACCTGACGACGCGGGATTCCGACCCTACGGATCGCACCGCCGTGGACGGGCGCTGCGGCGCCTGGGCACGTCAGGCCTCACCCGCCGCCGCACGGTTGCGTCCTGCACAGTGCTCGCACTAGCGGGCAGCTTGCAGGACGCAAGCCTGGGGGCGCCGCAGGCGCTGGGCAGGGCGCTGGGCAGGGCAGTTCAGGCCGCCCAGCTACCCTCGGGGCCATGTGGGCGGTGACGATCGATGAAGTCGGGGCCCCGGCGGTCCTGGGCTGGTCCGAGGTCGACGATCCGGTTCCGGGACCCGGTGAGGTGCTGCTGGACGTCACCGCGTCGGCAGTCAACAGAGCCGACCTGCTGCAGGCGGCCGGGCACTACCCTCCGCCTCCGGGCGCATCGCCGATCCTCGGCATGGAGTGCTCCGGGACCATTCGCGAGCTCGGTCGGGGGGTCACCGAGTGGCAGGTCGGCGACGAGGTCTGCGCGTTGTTGGCCGGCGGTGGCTACGCACAACGGGTGAGCGTTCCGGCCGTCCAATTGTTGCCGGTGCCCCCCGGGGTGACACTGCTGCGGGCCGCCGCGCTCCCGGAGGCGGCCTGCACGGTCTGGTCCAACCTGGTGCTCACCGTCGGGCTCAGGGCCGGCCAGACAATCCTCATCCACGGCGGCGCCTCCGGCATCGGGACCATGGCCATCCAGGTGGCCCGCGCTCTCGGCGCGACAGTGGCCGTCACCGCATCCCGGCAGTCCGCGCTGCAGGCCTGCCACGATCTGGGTGCGCAGATCCTGATCAACTACGCCAAGGACGACTTCGTGGAGAAGCTGGCCTCGGCCACCGGTGGTCGGGGCGCCGACGTGATCCTCGACGTCGTGGGCGCGAAGTACTTGGCGCGCAACATCTCTGCCCTCGCCGACGGTGGCCGGCTGGTCGTCATCGGGATGCAGGGCGGAACCAAGGCCGAGCTGGACCTCAACTCCCTGCTGCGCCGCCGGTTGGGCGTGATCGCGACCGCGCTGCGCTCCCGGCCGGTGACCGGGCCCGGTTCCAAGGCCGAGGTGATCACCGCCGTCACCGAGCACCTGTGGCCGCTGGTCGCGACCGGGACGGTCCGGCCGGTGATCGACACCGTGGTCGACATGCCCGACGCCGCCACCGCCCACCGGCGGATCACCGAGGGCGGGCACGTCGGCAAGGTCGTGTTGCGGGCACCCACCCCCGACGGCTGACCGTCCCGGCCACCGTCGCCCGCACGACGGGCCACCCCGAGCCCCACCCCGAACGATTCGACGACACCGGCGAAAGCAACGAAAAGAGAGCGATGAGGGAGATATGAGCGAATCCGACAGCCACCGGGTCCTGGTCATCGGTTCCGACGGGCAACCCGTGGGCTACGCGGAGGTTCCCGCGCAGCTGAACCCCGGCTCCGGCGAGGGCAGCGAAGGGGAAGCCGGCGTCGACGGTCAGGTCGACCCCGCGGACACCATCGGCGAGCCCGCCAAGGTGATGCGGATCGGCACGATGATCAAGCAGCTGTTGGAGGAGGTACGCGCGGCTCCGCTGGACGAGGCGAGCCGGGCCCGGCTCCGCGACGTGCACCAGCGGTCGATCAAGGAACTGGAATCAGGGCTGACCCCCGAACTGCGGGACGAGCTGGAACGCTTGACGCTGCCGTTCACCGAGGACTCGATCCCGTCCGAAGGCGAGCTGCGGATCGCGCAGGCCCAGCTGGTGGGCTGGCTGGAGGGCGTGTTCCACGGTCTGCAGACCGCACTGGTCGCCCAGCAGATGGCAGCGCGCGTGCAGCTGGAACAGATGCGCAGGGGTGCCCTCCCGCCCGGCCACGCACCCGGCGACCCGCAGGGCGGCGCGCTCGGCGGCGGGCATTCCGGGACCGGTCAATACCTCTGAAGCACCCCAGAGACCCGGCGTCCGAAGCGCGCGCATCGCCCGCCGGGCCGGCCACGCCGTCAACCAGGTGACGGTGCCGCTCGGGCACCCGTCAGCGGCCGTTGCCGTTACCGCTTCGTGACCCAACTCACGGCTGTTTGAGCAGGTCGACGGCCATAGTAGGGACCTAAGACCCGGGTGATCGACAGGGCGTTTCCCTACCGTTGAAGGTGAGCCGACAACCTTGTCGGTTCACCCTTCACACTGGGAGAACCCCATGTCCGCGCCCACCGCCATTCGGAGCGCCGAAACCGCCACCGACTCCGATGGACCCGCAGTTCCAGTCGCGACCCCCACCAACGGATCGCACCCCACCGCACCCTCTGATATCCCAGCAGCTGACATCCCACCAACTGACACCGCACGGGTCATCGACCCGCTGGTTGCCAATGCGATGACGGCGCTCGAGGCCTTTCACGAACTGGACCAGGAACAGATCGACTACATCGTCAAGAAGGCCACCGTCGCCGCGCTGGATCAACACGGCCAACTCGCGCAGGCCGCCATCGCCGAGACGGGCCGCGGCGTCTTCGAGGACAAGGCCGTCAAGAACATCTTCGTCTGCGAGCACGTCACGAATTCCATGCAGTACCTCAAGACCGTCGGTGTGATCAGCAGTGACGAGATCTCCGGCATCACCGAGATCGCCGAGCCGGTCGGGGTGATCTGTGGCATCACCCCCGTCACCAATCCCACCTCCACGGCGATCTTCAAGAGCCTGATCTCGCTGAAGACCCGCAACCCGATCGTCTTCGCCTTCCACCCGTCGGCGCAGCAGTCCTCCGCGCTGGCCGCACGAGTGGTCCGCGACGCCGCGATCGCCGCCGGCGCGCCCGAGCACTGCATCCAGTGGGTCGACCGTCCCTCGATCGCGATGACCGATGCGCTGATGAACCACCCCGATGTTGCGCTGATCCTGGCCACCGGCGGCAACGCCATGGTCAAGGCCGCCTACTCCTGCGGTAAGCCGGCCCTCGGGGTCGGCGCGGGCAACGTGCCGGCGTTCATCGAGCGCACCGCCAAGCTCCGTCGCGCCGTCAACGACGTGGTCGCCTCGAAGTCTTTCGACAACGGGATGATCTGCGCCTCCGAGCAGGCCGTCATCCTCGACGAGCCGATCTACGAAGCGGCCATGGCCGAGTTCGCCACGCTGCACGCCTACCGGTGCAACCCGACCGAGAAGGCGGCACTGGAGCGGCTGATCTTCGGTGCGGAGGCCGCCGACGGTCTCGCGTGCTCCGGGGCGAAGCTCAACCCCGCTGTTGTCGGCCAGAGCCCGGTGTGGATTGCCGAGCAGGCCGGTTTCACCGTGCCGGAAGAGACGTCGATCATCCTGGTCGAGGTGCCCTCCGTCGGCCGGCACGAGCCGCTGACCCGGGAGAAGCTCTGCCCGGTGCTGGCCGTGCTGCGCGCAGAGGACGCCGAGGCCGGCATCGCCCTGGCCGAGCAGATGGTCGAACTCGACGGGCTGGGGCACAGCGCCGCGATCCATACCGAGAACGACGAGCTGGCGATCGAATTCGGCCGCCGGGTTCAGGCGGTCCGGATCATCCGCGATTCCCCCACCTCGATGGGCGGCATCGGTGACGTGTACAACGCGTTCGTCCCGTCGCTGACCCTGTCCTGCGGCTCCTACGGGCGGAACTCGGTGTCCGGCAACGTGTCCGCGATCAACCTGATCAACATCAAGCGGGTCGGCCGGCGCAACAACAACCTGCAGTGGTTCAAGGTGCCGAGCAAGACCTACTTCGAGCCGAACGCGATCCGCTACCTGGTCGACATGGAAGACGTCACCCGGGTGACGATCGTGACGGACCAGACGATGACCCGCCTCGGGTTCGTCGACAAGATCATCGAAGTGCTGGGCCGCAGGCAGAAGTCCGTCGCGCTGCAGATCATCGACAGCGTGGAGCCGGAGCCGAGCACCGGCACCGTCTACCGCGGCGCGGACCTGATGCGCGGCTTCAAGCCCGACACGATCATCGCGCTGGGCGGCGGGTCGCCGATGGACGCCGCCAAGGTGATGTGGCTGCTCTACGAGCACCCCGACGTGAATTTCTCCGACCTGAAGGAGAAGTTCTTCGACATCCGCAAGCGTGCCTTCCGGTTCCCGACCCTCGGCAACCTCGCGCAATTGGTCTGCATCCCCACCACCTCGGGCACCGGCGCGGAAGTGACGCCGTTCGCGGTGATCACCGATCCGGCCTCCGGCAAGAAGTACCCGCTGGCGGACTACGCGCTGACCCCGACGGTCGCGATCATCGACCCGGTGCTCACCGGTGGGATGCCGGCGTCACTGGCGGCCGATTCCGGGTTCGACGCGCTGACCCACGCCACCGAGGCGTTCGTCTCCGTCTACGCGAACGACTTCACCGACGGCATGGCACTGCACGCGATCCGGCTGATCTTCGACAACCTGGCCGTCTCGGTCAACGGTGCGCCGGGAGCCACCGACACCGTCAAGGCGCGGGAGAAGATGCACAACGCCGGAACCATCGCCGGCATGGCGTTCGGCAACGGGTTCCTTGGCATCGTGCACGCGATGGCGCACACAATCGGCGCGAAGTTCCACCTGGTCCACGGCCGCACCAACGCGACCCTGCTGCCGGCCGTGATCCGTTACAACGGAACGGTTCCGACGAAGCTGACCAGCTGGCCCAAATACGAACACTACGTCGCGCCGGAGCGCTTCCAGCAGATCGCGGCGACCCTGGGGCTCCCGGCGTCCACCCCCGCCGAGGGCGTGGAGTCCTACGCGGTGGCCATCGAGAGCCTGCGCGCGAAGGTCGGGATCCCCGCCTCGTTCGCG
>DASQFG010000283.1:0-4724 GCA_035633315.1 Nakamurella sp.
CTGCCGGACTGCTGGTGCACGCGCTGACGGCCGAACCGTCGTACCTGCTGCTGGCCACGCGCGACCGGCTGCACCAGCACTATCGCGCGTCCGCGATGCCGGAATCCGCCCGGCTGCTGGACGATCTGCGGGCGGCCGGGATCGCGGCGGTGATCTCCGGAGCGGGGCCGTCCGTGCTGGCGTTGGTGACTGGGCCGATCGAGCTTGCGCGCTGGCAACGGCCGTGCTTCGATGTGGCGGAAATCACGGTGTGCGCGTCGGGGGCCCAGCTGATCGGCCGTTGATCGGCTAGTGATCGCGGGTGATTCGAACTCGACCGGGCGACACTCTCACCCATACTTGCTAGCGCTTCGGTTGAGCGTCTACTGTGGAAAGCGATCACCGGCTGTGCCCGCTACGCGAAAGAGGCTGAGAGCCGGAAGTTGACTGTGGGGGTCAAATCTCCCGCTGCTCCCGCCCTGAAGGATCCTCCCCCCGCAGCACACCGCTCGGGCTCGATCATTCCAGGACCGGCTCGTCCCGCCACGGCAGTGCCACGGGCGAGGTGATCACTCCGCCGTGCCCATCCTGGGCGCGGATCGGCAGCCGCCGCATCTTCGACGCGGCGCGCACAACATCCGGCACGGCAATGGCCCGGCCGGACAGGAAAGGATCTTCGTGAGCGAAACCACGGAGTCGCTCGACAATCCGCAGGTCAGCGAAGACGCTGACGCCGCGACCGGTGCGGCCAAGGGCCGTGCGCGTCGTGGCAGTGGTTTGTCGGGCATGGTGCTCGCCGACCTCAAGGCCCTCGCAGGGCAGCTCGGCATCAAAGGCACCTCCGGCATGCGCAAGGGCGACCTGGTAGCCGCGATCGCGGCTCGCCAGAACGGCGCCGGCGCTGCGACATCGTCACACGACGGTGGCAGTACCAGTTCCAGCACCACCGGTGCCGATTCTCCGGCACCGATCAACGGTTCCGCCGGGCACGGCGGGCAACACGATTCAGCTGGATCTGACTCGGCCGAGCGCAACGGGCACGCGGGCGACCCGGTGTTGCCGCTGGGCGATCTGAACGACGGCGGCGTCGGCGTCAGCGGCGGCCAGCAGGACTCCGACACGTCCCGTCAGGGTGGTCAAGGCGACGGCCAGACCGGCGAGGGTGAGGACGGCCAGCGCGGTCCCCGGCGCAACCGCCGCGGGCGGCGGGACGGCCGGGACTTCAACGACAGTGCCGGCCAGCAGGATCGCGGGCAGCAGGGCCGTGACCAGCAGGGCCGTGACCAGCAGGATCGCGGCCAGCAGGGCCGTGACAACCGGCAGGGCGGTGACAACCGGGGTGACAACCGGGGTGACAACCGGCAGGGCGGCGACACCCGCCAGGACAGCCGGCCGGACCGCCAGGACAATCGGCAGGACAACCGGCAGGGTCCGGACAGCCGGCGCGATGACGACGACGATCGTGGCAACCGCCGGGGCCGGCGCTACCGCGACCGCAACCGCCGCGGCCGCGACAGGTTCGCCGCCGACGCCCCGGTGGAGACCGAGGTCCGCGAGGACGACGTGCTGGTCCCGGTCGCCGGGATCCTCGACGTGCTGGATTCGTACGCGTTCATCCGCACGTCGGGCTACCTGACGGGGCCGAACGACGTTTACGTCTCGCTGTCTCAGGTCCGGAAGAACGGCCTGCGCCGCGGCGACGCGGTCACCGGTGCGGTGCGGGCGATGCGCGAGGGCGAACAGCAACGGCAGAAGTTCAACGCGCTGGTCCGGCTGGACACCGTCAACGGACTCGAGCCCGAACAGGCCCGCAACCGTCCGGAGTTCACCAAACTCACCCCGCTGTACCCGAACGAGCGGCTTCGGCTGGAGACCGAGTCGCACCTGCTGACCACCAGGGTCATCGATCTGGTGATGCCCGTCGGCAAGGGACAGCGCGCGCTCATCGTATCGCCCCCGAAGGCGGGCAAGACGATGGTGATGCAGGCGATCGCCAACGCCATCACCACCAACAACCCCGAGTGCCACCTCATGGTGGTGCTGGTCGACGAGCGGCCTGAAGAGGTCACCGATATGCAGCGGTCGGTGAAGGGTGAGGTCATCGCCTCCACCTTCGATCGGCCGCCGGCCGACCACACCCTGGTCGCCGAACTGTCCATCGAGCGGGCCAAGCGGCTCGTCGAGATGGGCCGCGACGTGGTCGTGCTGCTCGACTCGATCACCCGGTTGGGCCGCGCCTACAACCTTGCCGCACCCGCGTCGGGTCGGATCCTGTCCGGTGGCGTCGATTCGACGGCGCTGTTCCCGCCCAAGCGGTTCCTGGGCGCGGCGCGCAACATCGAGAACGGCGGCTCGCTGACCATCTTCGCCTCGGCGCTGGTGGAGACCGGCTCCGCGGGCGACACGGTGATCTTCGAGGAGTTCAAGGGCACCGGCAACGCGGAGCTCAAGCTCGATCGCCGGCTCGCCGACAAGCGGATCTTCCCGGCGATCGATGTGGACCAGTCGTCCACTCGCAAGGAGGACCTGCTGCTGGCTCCCGACGAGTTGGCGGTGACGGTCAAGCTTCGTCGCGTGCTGGCCGCGCTGGACACCCAACAGGCGCTGGAACTGGTGCTCGATCGGTTGCGCAAGACCCGCAACAACGTCGAGTTCCTCATGCAGGTGGCGAAGAATACACCCGGCAGCGACTGACCCGGCGCAGCCGTCACGTACCGTCTGACCTGTGACGACACCGCTGGACGTGCTGGGTCAGGCGCACTACGTGCTGCTGACCACCTTCAAGAAGGACGGCACACCGGTACCCACCCCGGTGTGGGTGGTCCGGCACGGCGACGAGCTACGGGTCTGGACCGCGCCGAACGCCGGCAAGGTCAAGCGCATCCGGCGGTCCGCGAAGGTGCAGATCGCGCCGTGCAGCTTCCGGGGGAAGCCGCGCGGGGCGTCGGTCGATGCGGTTGCCCGGTTACTTGCGCCGTCGGACGCCGAGGCGGTGCTCGACGCGCTCGGGCAGAAGTACGGTCTGCGCGGACGGCTCGGGAACTGGCGCGCGCGCCGCGGCGGCCGTCCCAGCGCGGCCATCGGCATCACCGTCGTCTCCTGAGGGAATAAGCGCTCCGGTATCAGGCGTTTCGCCAATGTCAGGGTGCCTCTGGCACACTGGTCGATCGAGCCCGGCTCCGGTTCACGTCCCCAGCACCTGGTGGAGACGACCCGGCGGCCCGAAACCCACCGGCTCAGATGGAAAGAGGAATCACCCATGAAGACCGGCATCCACCCTGCCTATGTGACGACCGAGGTCGTCTGCGGCTGCGGCAACACTTTCACCACCCGGAGCACCGAGTCGAGCGGCAAGATCCACGTCGAGGTCTGCTCCAACTGCCACCCGTTCTACACCGGCAAGCAGAAGATCCTGGACACCGGCGGCCGCGTCGCGCGCTTCGAGGCGCGCTACGGCAAGCGCACTCGTTAGTTTCCTGACGGCGCCCGGACGACCTCGCGGTCGGCGGGCGCCGTTTGGCGTCTCCGGGGTGGTCCCGGGGTAGTCCCGGGGTGTCACAGCGGGTGTCACATGGGGCCGCAGCACAGCACCCCCCGTAGTGCGAAAGAGTGCGAAAGGACAGTCGGAACATGGCAACCTCGTCCGGCGGATCGTCGACAACCGGCGCGCCGCGGCTGGTCATCGACGATCTGCTCGCCGAGTACGCCGACATCCAACTGGCGCTCTCCGACCCTGCGGTGCACGCCGACCAGGCCGCGTCCCGCCGGCTGGGCCGCCGTTATGCCGAGCTGACGCCGATCGTCACGACCTCGACGGAGCTGGCGGCCACCCGCGGCGATCTGGAGGCGGCGCGCGAACTCGGCGAGCAGGACGCGTCGTTCGCACAGGAGGCCGTCGTCCTGCAGGCCAAGGTCGAGGACATCGAGTCGAGGCTGGCCGAGCTGCTGGCGCCGCGTGATCCGGATGACGCCAAGGACGTCCTGATCGAGGTCAAGGCGGGCGAGGGCGGCGAGGAGTCCGCGCTGTTCGCCGGTGACCTGCTGCGGATGTACCTGCGGTACGCCGAACGGCGCGGCTGGAAGACCGAAATGCTCTCCGCCACCGAGTCCGATCTCGGCGGCTACAAGGAAGCCACCATCGCCATCAAGGCGCCAGGATCGCCGGCGCCGGCGGACGGTGTGTGGGCGCGGATGAAGTTCGAGGGCGGGGTCCATCGCGTTCAGCGGGTGCCCGTCACCGAGTCACAGGGCCGGGTGCACACCTCCGCCGCCGGGGTCTTCGTGGCGCCCGAGGCCGATGAGACGGTGGACGTGCCGATCAGCGACGCCGACCTGCGGGTGGACGTGTTCCGGTCGTCCGGGCCGGGCGGTCAGTCGGTGAACACCACCGACTCCGCGGTCCGGATCACCCACCTGCCGACCGGGATCGTGGTGTCGTGCCAGAACGAGAAGTCCCAGTTGCAGAACAAGGAGCAGGCGATGCGCATCCTGCGCGCCCGGCTGCTGGCCGCGGCCAGGGCCACCGCGGACGCCGCCGTCGCCGACGCCCGCCGCTCCCAGGTCCGCACCGTCGACAGGTCCGAACGGGTGCGCACCTACAACTTCTCGGAGAATCGGATCGCCGACCATCGGGTCGGCTACAAGGCCTACAACCTCGACGCGGTTCTCGACGGCGACCTGGACGCCGTGCTGGACGCGTTGGAGAACGCCGACCGGGCGGAGCGCATCGGCTCGGCGAGTGCGCC
>DASQFG010000284.1:0-1635 GCA_035633315.1 Nakamurella sp.
CCGATGAACTTGTGCGGGCTCAGGAACACCGCGTCCTTGTACGCCAACCGATCCCGGCCCGGGCCCCCGTACATCTCGATGTCGACGTACGGACCGGCCGCGGCGAAGTCCCAGAACGACAACGCGCCATGAGCGTGCAGCAGCGCCGAAATCCTGTGGGTGTCGGTCACGATGCCGGTGACATTGCTGGCTGCGGAAAACGACCCGATCTTCAACGGCCGCGCCGCACAGCGGGCGAGTTCGGTTTCCAGCCGTGCGGCATCGATGTGACCGTCGGTGTCCTGGGGGATCACCACGACATCGGCGATGGATTCGCGCCACGGGAGTTCGTTGGAGTGATGCTCGAACGGTCCGATGAAGACCACCGGCCGTTCCTCGGCCGGAATCACCTCACTGAGGTGGTAACGGTCGTCCAGATCGGCGGGGATCCGCAGTCCGAGGATGCCGATCAGCTTGTCGATCGCGCCAGTGCAGCCGGACCCGGCGAAGATCACCACGGTGTCTGCGTCGCCGCCGAGCGCGTCGACGATGATCGCCCTGGCGTCTTCGCGGAGCCTGGTCGTCTGCAAACCGGTGCCGCTGGACTCGGTATGAGTATTGGCGTAACGGGGCAGCACCTCGTCACGGATGAAATCCTCCAGGAAGCTCAGTGCCCGACCCGATGCGGTGTAATCGGCATAGGTGACCCGCCGCGGCCCATACGGTCCAGGCATCACCTGGTCATCACCGATGACTGATTCCCGGATGCGTCGCAGCAACGGAGTGTCGAGGGATTCTTGGGTGGTCACTTGTCCGAGGGTAAAGACGAAAACCGTCACGGCGTGCGCACAGTCTCAATCGGGACACCTCACAGCGCTGGGGAGGTGGGCATGCCCGCCGCTGTTGCTCGTATGCCCGGCTCCAACGTCCACGGCTCTTTGAGGTGAGATCCATTGACCGACAACAAGACCGGCCGCGAGGATGTTCGTCGCTCAGTCGGTGAGGGACCTGGCGACTCGGCCGGATTCCGTGCCTGCGGTCGAAACCCGATCAGAACGGAACGCCGGAGCGGTGTGCGTCGCGGGCCGAGTCGGCCCACCGTGTCAGCAGACCCGGACGGACATCCGGAGCGGCCGGTTTGCCCGGGAGGGAGCCGGAGCCACCCGGCGCCGGGGCGGGTCGTGCGGTGTCCCGTGGGGTGGGACGCGGAAGGTCGATCACGAAGGCTGTCCTTGGCGGTGGGCCGGCAGGTGCGTGTGGGGACGCGCCCCGCTGCGGGCGACGCGTCCGGTCAGCTACCCGGACAGTGCCGGTCGTCCGACAGCAAGGCGCCCGTCAGCAGGCACACCCGGAACAGGGGCCGCGCGGTGCGCCTCGTCAGCGACATGCCGCCAGTGCAACACACCGGTGTGCCCCGAAACAACAAGCACCCCCGGGGCACGGGTTCGGTCAGGACAGTGCCAGCAGGTTCAACAGTCCGCGCGCGGCCTCTCCCCCGTCGTCCCTCGCGATCGCCAACGCCGCGGGTATGTCCAGATCGTCCAGCAGCGCGGCGGTGACCGCGCCGACGGCGTGCGCGGACCGGTTCGGTCGCCCGGCAGCGGCGTGCAGGGTCTCCAGATCGGCGGCCGCCGCGTCGAGGTCCCCCTCGTGGTA
>DASQFG010000285.1:0-5379 GCA_035633315.1 Nakamurella sp.
GGCAGCCCGGTGTGTTCCCCGGGTGGGCGGTTCGCGTCCGAGTGTCGGGCCGTGAGCAAGCGCGGGAGCGACGAGAAGACCTGTGACGACAAAGAAGAACGAGTACGGCGCGTCCTCCATCACCGTGCTGGAGGGCCTGGACGCGGTCCGCAAGCGCCCCAGCATGTATATCGGTTCCACCGGCGAGCGCGGCCTGCACCATCTGGTCCAGGAAGTCGTCGACAACTCGGTGGACGAGGCGATGGCCGGCCATGCCACTGCCATCACGGTGACGCTGCGGGCCGACGGCGGGGTGACTGTCGCCGACAACGGCCGTGGCATCCCGGTCGAGATGCACCCGAAGGAGAAGCGGCCCACCGTCGAGGTCGTCATGACGATCCTGCACGCCGGCGGCAAATTCGACTCCGACTCGTACGCCGTTTCCGGCGGCCTGCACGGCGTCGGCATCTCGGTGGTCAACGCGCTGTCGACCAAGCTCGACGTGGAGATCCACCGCGACGGCAGGGCCTATCAGCAGACCTACACGTACGCCAAGCCCGGGCCGCTGAACCAGCTCGGCCCCAGCCCTAAAACCGGCACCACGATCACCTTCTGGGCCGACGGCGGGATCTTCGAGACCACCGATTACAACGTCGAGACGGTGTCCCGCCGGCTGCAGGAGATGGCGTTCCTGAACAAGGGCCTGACCATCACCCTGCGCGACGAGCGGCGCACCGGCGACCTGGCGGACCTGGCCGAGATCGGGCCGACGGCCGAGCCGGTGACCGGCGCCGCCGAGGGCACCAAGGCCTGGAAGCCGCTGGAGCGCACCTTCCGCTACCCGGGCGGTCTGGTCGACTACGTCAAGCACCTCAACCACACCAAGGACCCGATCCACCCGTCGATCATCGGATTCGAGGCGAAGGGCGAAACGATGGAGGTGGAGATCGCGATGCAGTGGAACTCCTCCTACAACGAATCGGTGCATTCCTTCGCCAACACCATCAACACCCATGAAGGCGGCACCCATGAAGAGGGTTTCCGGGCATCGCTGACGACAGTGGTCAACAAATACGCCAAGGAAAAGAAGCTGCTCAAGGACAACGACCCGTCGTTGTCCGGCGACGACGTCCGCGAGGGACTGGCCGCGATCATTTCCATCCGGCTGCGGGAGCCGCAATTCGAGGGGCAGACCAAGGGGCGGCTCGGCAACACCGAGGCAAAGTCGTTCGTGCAGATCGCCTGCAACGAGTGGATCGCCGACTGGTTCGAGCGCAATCCCGGCGAGGCGAAAACCATCATCTCCAAGGCGGTCTCGTCCTCGCAGGCGCGCGCTGCCGCCCGCAAGGCGCGAGATCTGGTGCGACGCAAGGGTGCGCTGGAGATCGGCGGGCTGCCCGGCAAGCTGGCCGATTGCCGCTCAACGGATCCCGCGAAGTCCGAGCTGTACATCGTGGAGGGCGACTCGGCGGGCGGCAGCGCCAAGTCCGGCCGGGATTCGATGTTCCAGGCGATCCTGCCGATCCGCGGCAAGATCATCAACGTGGAGAAGGCCCGGATCGACCGGGTGCTGCGCAACACCGAGGTGCAGTCGCTGATCACGGCGTTGGGCACCGGCATCCACGACGAGTTCAACCTGGCCAAACTGCGGTATCACAAGATCGTGCTGATGGCCGATGCCGACGTCGACGGCCAGCACATCCGCACCCTGCTGCTGACCCTGCTGTTCCGCTTCATGCGGCCGCTGATCGAGGCCGGGCACGTCTACCTGGCGCAGCCGCCACTGTTCAAGCTGAAGTGGACGAAGGGGGCCCACGAGTTCGCCTACTCCGACCGCGAGCGGGACGGGCTGATCGCCGAGGGTGAGCGGGCCGGCCGCCGGCTGGTCAAGGACGAGGGCATCCAGCGCTACAAGGGCCTGGGCGAGATGAACGCCAAGGAGCTGTGGGAGACCACCATGGACCCGGCGCACCGGTTGCTACTGCAGGTCACCCTGGAGGACGCGGCCACCGCGGACGAGCTCTTCTCGGTGCTGATGGGTGAGGACGTCGAAGCCCGTCGCGCATTCATCACCCGCAACGCCAAAGACGTTCGCTTCCTGGACTTTTGACGTTGCGCCAGAGGCCTGCGATGGGAATCGCGTCGTCCGGACGAGATATTCGTCACATCCTTTGGCTCACCCGAAAGATATGCACAGTAACTGTCCACATGTGGATATGTCCCCCGTCAGCGTGACGGAAATGTGACATGGAAGGTTTCTCGACGTGACAGGCCCGACCACCCCAGAGCACGATCGCACCGAACCGGTCGACATCCAGCACGAAATGCAGCGCTCGTTCATCGACTACGCGATGAGCGTCATCGTCTCGCGCGCGCTGCCGGATGTCCGGGACGGGCTCAAGCCGGTGCACCGCCGGGTGCTGTACGGGATGTACGACTCCGGCTTCCGCCCGGAGCGCTCCACGGTGAAGTCCTCCCGGGTCGTCGGCGACGTGATGGGCAACTACCACCCGCACGGTGACTCGTCGATCTACGACACCGTGGTCCGGATGGCGCAGCCGTGGTCGCTGCGGTACCCGATGATCGACGGCCAGGGCAACTTCGGCTCGATGGGCAACGACCCGCCCGCGGCCATGAGGTACACCGAGTGCCGGCTGACCCCGCTGGCCATGCTGATGCTGGCCGGGATCCTCGAAAACACCGTCGACAAGATCCCCAACTACGACAACAAGACCACCGAGCCGGTGGTGCTGCCGGCGCGGATCCCGAACCTGCTGGTCAACGGCTCCTCCGGGATCGCGGTCGGGATGGCCACCAACATCCCGCCGCACAACCTGCGGGAGGTCTGCGCCGCCGTCATCTGGTACCTGGACAACCCGGAGGCCACCGCCGAGGAACTGCTGGACGCCGCCATGGAGCGGATCCAGGGCCCCGACTTCCCGACCGGCGCGTTGATCGTCGGCCGGGACGGGATCAGCGACGCCTACCGCACCGGCCGCGGGTCCATCCGGATGCGCGCGGTGGTGAACATCGAGGAGGACGCCAAGGGCCGCACCATCCTGGTCGTCACCGAGCTGCCGTACCAGGTGAACCCGGACAACCTGGTGGAGTCGATCGCCCAGCTGCACAAGGACGGCAGGATCGGCGGCGTCGCGGATATTGCCGACGAGTCCAGCGACCGCATCGGCATGCGGATCGTCATCACCGTCAAGCGCGATGCCGTCGCCAAGGTCGTGCTGGCCAACCTGTTCAAGCACACCTCGCTGCAGACCTCGTTCGGCGCGAACATGCTGGCGATCGTCGACGGGGTGCCGCGCACCCTGCGGCTGGACCAGATGATCAGCTTCTACGTCGCGCACCAGGTCGAGGTCATCGTCCGGCGCACCCAGTACCGGCTGGACGAGGCGGAGAAGCGGGCGCACATCCTGCGCGGCCTGGTCAAGGCGCTCGACGCGCTGGACGAGGTCATCGCGCTGATCCGCCGGTCCGCCACCGTCGACGTGGCTCGCGTGGGTCTGATCGAGCTGCTGGACATCGACGAGATCCAGGCCAACGCGATCCTGGAGATGCAGCTGCGCCGGCTGGCCGCCCTGGAACGGCAGAAGATCGTCGACGAGCTGGCCGAGATCGAGATCGTCATCGCCGACCTCAAGGACATCCTGGCCAAGCCGGAGCGGCAGCGGCAGATCATCAAGGACGAGCTGTCCGAGGCGCTGGACAAGCACGGCGACGACCGCCGCACCCGGCTGGTGCCCTACGACGGCGATGTGTCCGTCGAGGACCTCATCGCCGTGGAGGACGTGGTCGTCACCATCACCCGGACCGGCTACGCCAAGCGCACCAAGACCGACCTGTACCGGGCGCAGCGGCGCGGCGGCAAGGGCGTGCAGGGCGCCGCGCTGAAGCAGGACGACATCGTGGCGCACTTCTTCGTGTGCTCCACGCACGACTGGATCCTGTTCTTCACCAACAAGGGCCGGGTGTACCGGGCCAAGGCCTACGAGCTGCCCGAGGCGAACCGCAACGCCCGCGGCCAGCACGTGGCGAACCTGCTGGCGTTCCAGCCGGACGAGAAGATCGCCCAGGTCATCCAGATCCGCAACTACGAGGTGGCGCCGTACCTGGTGCTGGCCACCAAGGGTGGGCTGGTGAAGAAGAGCGAGCTCACCGCGTTCGACTCGAACCGGTCCGGCGGGATCGTCGCGGTCAACCTGCGGGACGACGACGAGCTGGTCGGCGCGGTGCTCTGCGGCTCCGAGGAGGATCTCCTGCTGATTTCTGCAGAAGGCCAGTCGATCCGGTTCCACGCCACCGACGATGCGCTGCGGCCGATGGGCCGGGCGACGTCAGGGGTGCTCGGCATGCGGTTCAACGCCGGTGACGAGCTGCTGTCGATGGACGTCGTGCACGAGGGCGCCCAGGTGCTGGTGGCGACCCAGCGTGGCTACGCCAAGCGCACCGATATCGACGAATACCCTGTGCAGGGACGTGGCGGCAAGGGTGTCTTGACGATCCAGTACGACCGGCGGCGTGGCAAGCTGGTGGGCGCACTCATTGTCGACCTGGACACTGAGGTGTACGCCATCACCTCCAGCGGCGGGGTCATCCGGACCCTGGCCAGGGAGGTCCGCAAGGCCAAGCGCCAGACCATGGGAGTGCGGCTGATGAATCTGTCGGACGGAGACAGCCTGGTGGCTATCGCCCGGAACGCCGACGCAGAACCCGAAGTCGGTCCCTCTGAAGGTGGCACAGACGGCACCGACGGCGCTGCTGGTAGTGCGAACGGCGCTGGCGGGGTGGATTCGTGACGTCGGGCAATCAGCCGTCGGGGTCGGCGCGGACGTCGGAACCGGGAGTTGTCGGGGGCCCTGTCGGTCCCGGCGGCGCACACGCCGCGCCCGGGGCCCTGTCGCCGTCCCCGGTTGAGGCTGGGTCCGGCGCGAACGGGCTGGCCAGCCCGCAGCACGTAGGTCCGCCGCCGGGTCCCCGTCCCAGCGGCACGGTGCCGCCGCGACCCGGATCGGAGAACGCGCGGCGGGCGAAGCCGGCCCGCCGGCCCCCGCGACTGGCGTCGCTGCAGCTGAAGCGGGTCGACCCGTGGACGGTGCTGAAGATCAGCCTGATCGTGTCGATCGTGATGTTCTTCGTCTGGATGATCGCGACCGGGATCCTGTACTACACGCTCGGCGCGATGGACGTCTGGTCGCGGGTGAACGACACGTTCTCCACGCTGACCAGCACGCCCGACGTGGCGGCCGGTCAGACCGACCTGATCACCGCGCCGCGGGTGTTCGCGATCACCGCGATCGTCGGGGCGATCAACATCGTGCTGTTCACCGCGTTGGCGACGGTGGCCGCGTTCATCTACAACGCGGCGGCCGCGATGTCGGGTGGGGTCGA
>DASQFG010000286.1:0-4932 GCA_035633315.1 Nakamurella sp.
ATCACTCGACTCCACTACCGGGCACCGCCGCCACAGTCCCGGGCACCGATCCTCGCCGCCCTCCGCCGCAACGCCGAATACCGTCTGCCTCGAGTCCGTCGGTCGTCGCCGACACAACCGCCGTGTCGGGGATTCCCCACGTGAACCGACCCGGGGGGGGCTTTCCGGAGTCAGCATCGGCGTCGACCACAGAGGCACGGCCGTACAGTGCCCCTTCCATGCCAACGCAACCTGCGCCCCTGATACGTCACCGGGTCCTTCGACCGCGATCACACGAAACCCGAAACCGGCGGGGGACCACCAAGGACAGAAAAGGTACGAAACCGATCTGTATCGTCACGGTGACGAAACAGCAATTCCGCACATTCCCTCCGTCACCCAGCCATGCCCTCGCACCAGTCCGGAAGGTCCCCGGCCGCCGGCGCACGATTGGTCGACATGGCCACGTGTGCTGCTGATCCTGGATCGGGCAGCCTGGTGAAGCACGATGCCGGCGGATGGTCGAAACCCGTGTGCCCTACCGCGACTCCTGACCTCGCGACTCCTGACCTCGCGACTCCTTCTCCGGCTTGCGGCGCCGCCGTGACTGCCCTGATCTCGGCGGCGTGGCCATCTCGGCGGAGCGGCGCGCCCGGACCACCAGCGTGGGCGGATCGACGAGCACGGCACCGACCGTCATCACCCCGGCATCGATCAGACCGACCGTGGCGAGCGCCTGCTCGTCCCGGGCCAACTCCTCCGCAGCGGACTGCCCCTTCAACGCCAGCATCCAGCCGCCGGCCGCGATCAACGGTGCGGACCAGAGGGCCACCCGGTGCAGCGGAGCGAGCGCGCGGGAGGTCACGAACTGCGCTCCGCCGCAGTCGGCCACCACGTCCTCGGCGCGACCACGCACCACCCGGCAGTGCTCGAGCTGGAGCAACTCCACCATCTCCCGGAGGAACTGGGCCCGGCGGTCCAGCGGCTCGACCAGGTCGACGCGGCAGTCGGGTCGGGCGATGGCCAGCGGAATGCCAGGTAGGCCGGCGCCACTGCCGATGTCGACGACGCGCGCGCCCGGCTCGATCAGGTCGGCGACCACCGCGGAGTTCAGCACATGGCGCGACCACAGCCGCCCGGCTTCCCGCGGCCCGATCAGGCCGCGGACGATGCCGTCGGTCGCGAGCGCGGCGACATACGTCCTGGCCGCCTCGAGACGGTCGCCGAACACCAGCGCAGCGGCAGCGGGCTCCGCCTCGGGGTCCGCCTCGGCCTCTGTCAAGGGTCCCGCGTCCACGGCTTCCGAACCGGCACCAGCAACCACGACGTCCCGCGCCTCGACCTCGCCGTCACCACCGCCGGACGTGACGGCACACTCGTCCGGCGCCTGCGCGGATTCGTCCCGGGACCCGAGCCAGCCACCAGGCTGTGCCTCGGAGGTCACCGGACACTCACCCGCGCGCGAAGGTCCGCGATCAGCTCGCCGGGCGTGGAGCGCAATGCGCCACCATCAGACCGGCACGCCGGCCACGCCGCAGCGGCAATGAGCCGATCCCGCCGCCCAGCTCGCCGGTTGATCAAGACTTCTGGCCTTCTGGGGTCGCGCGACGACACGAAAGGGCCAACAACAGTGATCATCAGTCGATGCCTCACCGACGGAGAGCGAAACCGCGGAGCACGCCGCGCAATGGCGTCGACGTCGCCGTCGACCGGCCAGGCCGACCCTTGAGCTCCGCAGCGCGCCACTGTCTGGCGCAACAGCCTCCGCGACGGCCCCCAGGCCCTCGGGTGATCACCGTTTCTGGCCCTACACGCTGCGTTACGGGTTCCGGCCGTCGAAGATCGCGTTCCCTGGCCCTTTGAGGTCGCACCACAACCCGAGAGGGCCGGAAACGGTGACCTTCCGAAGGCGACCAACACAGTGCCGCGAGCCTCACGCGTCGCGGCTGATCACGACCCGCCGTTGCGGTTCCTCACCCTCGCTGGACGAGCTCACCCCGGCCACCAGGCCTACGGCGTCGTGGACCACCTTGCGCTCGAACGGGTTCATCGGCGCCATGCGGACGGACTCACCGTTGCTGGCGACGCTCTCCGCGGTGGTCCGGCCGAGCTCACTCAGCTCCGCCCGCCGCCGGGCCCGGTAGCCGGCGATGTCCAGCATCAGCCGCGACCGCTGGCCGGTCTCCGCCATCGCGGCCAACCTGGTCAGCTCCTGCAGCGCGTCCAGCACCTCGCCGTGGTCGCCGACCAGCCGGTCGACGTCGCCTTCACCGATGATCGAGACCACCGCGCGTTCGCCCTCGACGTCCAGGTCGATGTCGCCGTCGAAGTCAAGGATGTCCAGCAGTCGTTCGAGGTAGTCGCCGGCAGCGTCACCCTCGGCCACCAGCAGTTCGTGACGGCTCGGCGCACCGTTGGCCGGCGAGTCGTCGTCCGCGGCCACGGCCGCCGACCCGGTCTCCACCGGATCAGATTCGTGGTCCACGACGGTGGTCAGGTTCTCGCTCATCGGCGTCTTCTTCCTCGTCGTACATGCTCGTCCAGGCTCGTACAGCAGGCTCACAGCGATACCCATCGGCATCGGTTCACGGTCCGGCGAACCAGCAACGGACTGTCGGACGGCGACTGAACGCCGAGCCGATCGCCACATCCGGTTCGGCCACGGCAGGCTCAGCGCCGACCCGTCTTCTTCTTCTTCTTGGTCGCCTGACCAGGTGGCCGCTGCGGTCTGGCGCCGGGCGGCGGTTTCGCGCCGGGCGGCGGTTTCGCGCCGGGCGGCGGTTTGGCGGAGGTGGCGGCCCCGCCCGGGCCGTTTGCCGCCGGGGGCGCTCCGGATGCGCCTGCGCCGGATCCACCCGGCGGTGCGGCGTCAGCGCTGCCGTTACCGCTCGGAGTGATCTTGGAGGGCTCGATCACCTGCCGTACGGCGGCGGGTCGCGGCTTCGCACCGGGCAACGGCTTGCTGAACGTGGCGGCTTCCTTGGCCTGTTCGACCACCTGGCTCGCGGCCAGCGCACGCTTGTCCTGCATCCGGTGCGCAATCCACAGCTGGCCGAAGGTCCACGAGTTGTTGGCGAGCCAGTAGAACAGGATGGCCAGCGGGAAGAACGGTCCGCCGACGACCACGAACAGCGGGAACATGTACAGCATCAGCTTGTTCATGATCGCGGTCTGTGGGCTGGACGCGTCGATGTTCATCTCGCGCTGGCGTGCGACCGAGCGGCGGCTGGTCAGGTGGGTGGCGATACCCGCGAGGATGGTCAGCGGGACGCCCCACCAGATGATCGCGGCGCGGTCGCCGGCCATGAACTGAAGCTGGTCGAGCGGCATGGTCATGAAGCCGACCAGCGGAGCACCACCCGGCAGCTTCGCGTTGCCCATCGAGACGACGTCGTTGTAACTGAAGAAGTAGACGTTCTGCCGGTAGATCCACTCGTTGTTCTCGAAGACCGGCTGGAACATCCGCAGTACGTGGAACAGACCGATGAAGACCGGCGCCTGGATCAACGCCGGCAAGCAGGAGGCCAGCGGGTTGACCCCGGCCTCCTTGTTCAGCTTCATCATCTCTTCGGACAACCGCTGCTTGTCGTCCTTGTACTTCTCCCGGAGCTTCTTCATCTCGGGCTGGATCGCCTGCATCTTCAGCTGCGAGTCCATCTGCTTCATGAACGGTTTGAACAGAATCGCACGCAGCGTGAAGATCAGGAAGACGACGCTGAGGACCCAGGTCAGAGCGCTGTCGGGGCCCAGGAAAGACCCGAAGGCCTTGTGCCAGACCCACATGATCCCGGAGATCGGGTAGTAGATGTAGTCCAGCGAGAAGAAGTTGAACGTCACGCGGCAGATCTCCCGATCGTCGGATGACCGGCCATGGATGGCGGCGCATCGCTGGAGCAGTCAGGTACTGGGTGGGTGTGGTCGATGCCGGCGTCCACGATGGACTCCACCTGGCCGACATCGGCGGGACGCGAAGGATCCTGCCAGGCCCCGTGCGGAACGCTAGTGGAACTCCCGGCGGGCGCGTCGCGTTCCCGGTGCGGCCATCCGGTCAGCGGCACGTGATCCACGCCGCCTTCACTCCACGGATTGCAGCGGAGCAGTCGCCACACCGTGAGCGCGGTGCCGACGACTGCGCCCCGAGTCCGCAGCGCGGTGATGGCATAGCTGCTGCAACAGGGGTAATAGCGACAGCTCGGCGGGGTGTACCGGGAGATGAATCGCTGATAGAAGCAGATCGGCGCGATCAGCACCAGGGCGGGGAGCGAGGCCCGCACCGTGGCCGCACCGGCATGCTGCTCCAGCGCGCTCATCGAACGTCCTGGCGAAGCGGTGTCGCCGGGCGTGCCGGTCCCCGGCTCGGCCGTGGGCGCAACGCCGACGCGAGACCGGACCGCAGATCGGCGGCGAGGTCGGCGCTGGTCGCGGTCGCGGCCGCGGGCAGGGCGCGGATGACCACGTCGGTGCCGGGCGCCAGCCTGGTGAGGCGGTCGCGCACGAGGGGTCGCAAGCGGCGCGTCACCCGGTGACGGACCACGGAGTTTCCCACCTTCGCGGAGACGATGAATCCGGCGCGCGGAGCAACCTCCCGCGCGCCGCCAAGAACATGGACAACGAGATGACGGGTACCCGCCCGGCGCCCGGAGCGGATCACCGCTGCGAACTCGGGTGCGCCTCGGAGGCGACTGCCGACGGGGAGCACATCGTCCTGTCGTTGGCTGTGAAGCCGGTCAGGCCGACAGCTCGTCGCGGCCCTTGCGGCGACGGGCGGCCAGGATGGCGCGACCGGCGCGGGTACGCATCCGCAGGCGGAAGCCGTGGGTCTTGGCCCGGCGACGGTTGTTGGGCTGAAAGGTGCGCTTGCTCACGGGTATCTCTCCACTGTCGACAACTGCTGGGGTGGTGCTCGCTCGTCAAAAGGCGGTGGTGCGTGGCGCTGGTGAAACGCGGTGGGAA
>DASQFG010000287.1:0-7203 GCA_035633315.1 Nakamurella sp.
ACAGCGGGGCAAAGCACATCGTCGGGTCCAGCAGTGTCAACTTCCCGACCCGTGCCGGGCGTTGCAGGGCGTAGGTCAGCGCGATCCAGGCACCGTAGGAATGACCGACCAGCTCCGGGAGCTCCACGCCCAGCCCGTCCAGCACGGTGTCGACCCATCGACCATGTCGTCGGGAGTGACGATCGGGCGGTCACCCCGAACGCTGTACCCGGCATCGCCCATGACGTCGACGGGGTAGATCCGCCGCTCGGCCGCCGAGCAGGTGGGCCAACTCGACCCATTCCGCCGAGGTGGCCTGGTAGGCGTGGAACAGCACGATGGCCGGCGCGTCGACCGGACCGGACACGTGCACGCGGGGCTGCCGAACTCCGAGGTCAGGTCAACGTCCTCCAAGGGGCCCGGCCAGCGGCAAGCAGTCTGTCGTCCGCGGCCAGGAAGTCCTCGCGCTGCCTGTGGTTCCTCGCTCTCGTCCGCTACCCACGTCGAGGTGGTCGCCCGGCGCCTCGCCGATCGCCGGGCGATCACAAGGTGACGACGTCACCCACCGAGATGGTGCCAGGTCCGGCGGCGATCGCCCGGTAGCCCCGCGACCCGCCGTCGAGGTCCTCCAGCGTCGCCTTCAGCGTGTCGTCGACGACCGGTGACGGCGCGCGGCCAAGGCAGAATCGGCTGAACTCGACGCACGGCTCGGCCACCCGGATGCCGCGCAGCTCGACAGGGCCGTCCTGCGTCGTCACGATCGCGGTCCCGGGCAGCCTCCCGCCGGCGAGTCCCTCCGGCGCGTCCAGCAGGATCGTCTCGCCGGCACTGCCGTCGGTGACGTGCGCTCCGTACCGCTCGCGCAGCGCGGCGTAGTCGCCCGTCCCGATGAACAGGATTCCGGCGCGACCCTTGGCGTCGCGGGTGTCGGGGTGATCCTGGTGGTGTACGTCCAGGACGACCTCGCCGTCCGCGGTCACGCCGTGCACGCCGCGGGCGTCGACCTGGATGCTGGTGACCGGCACCAGCGGCGCGGGGTCGTAGGTCCGCATCGGCGCGCGGCCGGTTTTGATCGGGGTGCGCTGCACCTGCAGGTGCGCGATCCGGTAGCTGGTCCTGTCGTTGCTCGTCACAGCTGCTCCTCCCGTTGGTTCGGTTCGGTTCGGGCGCCCAAGGTCGTCAGCCCAGTCGTCAGCACAGCGGCCAGCACATGGGTCGGGCTCGGGATGGTCAGACTGCTGTGGCTCGGCGTGAGGAAGCCGGTCTCGGTGTCGATCATCAGCACCGTGATCGTGCCGCTGTCCTGATTGGCGACGTAGGCCGTGTCGTCGACCAGGGTGATGTCTCGGGGATTCTCACCACCGCAGGGAACCTCATCGACCAGTACCAGGCGTGGGGCGTCATCGGATGCACCGCGACCGAGTTCGAACGCGGCGACGGTGTCGGTTCCCCGGTTGACCATCAGCACGAAATGCCCGTCGGGGGTGGCCGCGATGCCGCTCGGCTGCGAGAACCGGCCGGTGGCCGTGCCCGCGGTCCGGCCGCGCAGCGTGAGGCCGCCGTGTTTCGGGTCCAGCGTCATCAGTGCGATCTCCCCGGTGAGCTCGCCGACGACCGCGATCAAATTGTCGGGCAGCAGCACCACGTGCCGCGGGCCGAAGCCGGGTGGCAGCGCCGACCACGCCGTCGGCGCCGGCGCCAGCCGCCCGGTTCCACGGTCGAGCCGGTAGCTCCCGATCCCGTCGACGCCGAGATCCACCGCCAGCACGAGGGTGTCGTCCACGAACGTCGCCATGTGCGCGTGCGGCCCGAGTTGCCGGTCCGGGTGCGGTCCGGACCCCTTGTGCTGCAACAGGTCGCACCGCGGGCCGAGTGAGCCGTCCGGACGGATGGGATGCACCGAGATGGTGCCGGAACCGTAGTTCGCGCTGACCACGAATTCCCCGTCCGGATCGACCGCCAGGTGGCACGGGAATTCACCGCCGGTGGACGCCGATCCGAGCACTTCCGGTCGGCCGCCGGGTTCCTCGACCTCGAACGCCCAGATCCGTCCGTGGGCAACCTCGCCGACGGCGTACAGATGCCGCCTGTCGGGGTGCCAGGCGAGATAGGACGGTGCCGCCGGATCGTCGGAAACCGCTGCCGGACCCGTTGCCCCAGAAGGAAAGTCGGTGGTCCCGCCGACGGTCCAGGCGTCGCTGACCGGGTCGTGCCGGACCACCTCGATCCCGCGGCCGTGCCCACCCGCGCCCGCCGTGTAGCAGCCGACATAGAACGTCCTGACGCCCTGCCGGTCGCTGGCTGACGCGGGTGCGGAACCGTCGGTCACGGAACGATCGACACCATGCGACCGGGCACCACGACCACCTTGCGGGGCGCGGCACCGTCCAGCAGTTCCAGGATCCGGGCGTCCGCGAGCGCGGCGCGCTCCACTTCCTCGACCGGCGCATCGGCGGCGACCGTCACCCGCGAGCGCACCTTGCCCTTGACCTGGATCGGGTATTCCACCTGCTCGGCGACCAGCAACGCCGAGTCGGCCGCCGGGAAAGGCCCGTGCGCCAACGACTCTGCGTGTCCCAGCCGCGACCACATCTCCTCGGCGATGTGCGGGGCCAGCGGCGCCGTCATCAACACCAGTGCCTCCGCAACGGATCTCGGCGCGGACGCCGCGGACTTCGTCAGGTGATTGGTCAGCACGATCAGTTTCGCGATCGCGGTGTTGTAGGCCATCTCGCAGTAGTCGAAGGACACCCCGTCAATGGTGCGGTGCAGCAGTTTCAGTGTCTCCTCGTCCGGTTCGACATCGACAACAATTGCCTCGCCGGTGGTTTCGGACACCACCAGCCGCCACAACCGCTGCAGGTAGCGCAGCGAGCCGACCACGTCCCTGGTCTGCCACGGCCGCGACATGTCCATCGGGCCCATGCCCATCTCGTACATCCGGAACGTGTCGGCGCCGTACCGCTCGCACATGTCGTCAGGGGTGACGACGTTGTTCAGAGATTTCCCCATCTTCCCGTATTCGCGATTGACGGGCTGACCCTCGAATTCGAAGACGCAGGGGGAGACCTCGACGACCTCGTCGGCCGGCACGTACACGCCGCGCGCATCTGTATAGGCGTAGGCCTGGATGTAGCCCTGGTTGAACAGCCGCCGGTACGGTTCCTCGCTGGACACGTGGCCAAGGTCGAACAGCACCTTGTGCCAGAACCGGGAGTACAGCAGGTGCAGCACGGCGTGTTCGACGCCGCCGACGTACAGGTCCACCCCACCGGGATCGTTGCTGCGAGCGGGATCCTTGCCCATCCAGTACTGCTCGACACCCGGGTCGCAGAAGGTCTTGTCGTTCGTGGGGTCCAGGTAACGCAGCTCGTACCAACACGATCCGGCCCACTGGGGCATAACATTCAGCTCACGCCGGTAGGTTTTCGGGCCGTCACCCAGATCCAGCACGACCTCCGCCCATTCCGTGGCACGGGCCAGCGGCGGCACCGGGTCGGACGCCGAGTCGTCCGGATCGAAGCTCTGCGGCGAGTAGTCCGACACCTCGGGCAGCGACAGCGGCAGCTGATCATCGGGCAGCGAGATGGCCACGCCGTCGTCGTCATACACGATCGGGAACGGCTCACCCCAGTACCGCTGCCGGGAGAACAGCCAGTCCCGCAGCTTGTACTGCTTCTCCGCGCGGCCGAATCCCTTGGCCACCAACCATTCGATGGTCGCGGACTTGGCCGTCGCGACATCCATTCCGTTCAGCGAGATCTCGCTGTTGGCGCTGTTGATCGCCTGGCCGTCGCCCAGGTAGGCCTCGTCCAGCGGATGATCTGCCGCCGGCTGTACGGTCCGGATGATCGGAATGCCGAACACCGAGGCGAATTCCCAGTCCCTGGTGTCCTGCGCGGGCACCGCCATGATGGCGCCGGTGCCGTAGCCCATCAGCACGTAATCCGCGATGAACACCGGGATCTCGGAACCGTTGACCGGGTTGACCGCGAACGCGCCGGTGAAGACGCCGGACTTCTCCTTGTTCTCCTGACGATCCAGATCGGACTTGCGCGACGCGGCCGATCGGTACCCGGTGACGGCCTCTTGTGGGTTGGCCGCTCCGCCGGTCCAGCGGGGGTCGGTGCCGTCCGGCCAGCTTGCCGCGGTGATCGCCTCGACCAGCGGGTGCTCGGGTGCCAGCACCATGAACGTCGCGCCGAACAGGGTATCCGGCCGGGTGGTGTACACCTCGATCGCTCGCTGGTCGCCGGCGGTGGCGTGCACGGGGAAGCTGACCCTGGCGCCGTAGGACCGTCCGATCCAGTTGCGCTGCATGGACTTCACCGACTCGGGCCAGTCCAGCCGGTCCAGGTCGTCCAGCAGCCGGTCGGCGTAGGAGGTGATGCGCATCATCCATTGCCGCAGGTTCCGCCGGAACACCGGGAAATTGCCGATCTCGCTGCGGCCGTCGGCGGTGACCTCCTCATTGGACAGCACGGTGCCCAGACCGGGACACCAGTTGACCGGCGCGTAGTCGATGTAGGCCAACCGGTAGCCGGCCAGCACCTGGTGCTGCTCGGCGCGAGTCAATTCGGCCCACGCGCGGTCGTCCGGGGTTCGCCGGTCGCCGGATTCGAACTCGGCGACCAGCGTGGTGATGGGTCGTGCGACTCCGGTCCGCTCGTCGTACCAGGCCTCGAACAGTTGGGTGAAGATCCACTGAGTCCAGCGGTAGAACTCCGGGTCCGTCGTCGCGACGCTGCGGCGCTTGTCGTGCCCGAAACCCAGCCGGCGCAGCTGTGCCCGGTACCGCTCGATGTTTGCCTCGGTGGTGGTCCGCGGGTGGGTGCCGGTGCGCACCGCGTACTGCTCGGCGGGCAGGCCGAAGGCGTCGTACCCGATCGTGTGCAGCACGTTGTGACCGGTCATCCGCTTGAACCGGCCCAGGACGTCGGTGCCGATGTAGCCGAGCGGATGACCGACGTGCAGGCCCTTGCCCGACGGGTAGGGGAACATGTCCAGCAGGTACAGCTTGTCCTGCGGCACCGGGGTGCCGTCCTGGGGTGCCAACGGGCCGCTCGGGTTGGGCGCCTCGAACGTGCCCTCGGCGTCCCACCGGTCCTGCCAGCGAGCCTCGATCTCGGCGGCGAGCGTCGCGGTGTACCGGAACGGCGGGATGGCCTCATCCGCCCGGGTCGCTGGGGTCGCTACCTGCGTCCCTATTTGGGTCGCTACCTGGGGCGCCGCCTTGGTCGTTGCCTCGGTTGCGGGCTGGGTCCTCATCGCCGGTGTCATCTCCTTGGTTCGCAACGCTCTTGGTCGTTCACCGAGCACAAAAAATCCCTCCTGGACCTCAGGAGGGATCGCCGCGCTGATCAGCAGGGCCGCCTTTGAGGGCGAGTACTTCGTCTCCCTGGTTCAGCGCGGCCGGTGAAGAAGCTGGACCGCTGCCATGGGTCCGGAGTCTACCGTGCCCGGCGTTGCTTACCCGCCGGTTTGTCGGCTACCGGGATCGCTCGAAGTACTGCTTGCTGGCCGGCAACAGCAACAGCACCAGGATGCCCAGCGCGATGACCAGGCCGACGACGTGCACCGCGACTGTCGGCGTGTGGCGGTAATACAGGATCACCGACAGGTCGCCGATGACGCCGAGGGTTGCCACCAGGATGGCCACGGTCCGCGCCCACGGGCTGCCGGCCCAGAGGAAGTAGGCCACCGCGGCGAACAGCACGATCAGAATGCCGGGTGTCGTCGCGGCGTAGGTCTTGTAGTCCGCGGGCGCTACTGCGGCGGTGATCGTCGCGATCAGCATGATCACGATCTGCACGACCACCAGCAGAAACGCGACGGTGACGGTCGCCGGGCGGGCGTTGCTCATGGCCCCTCCAAGATCAGGTCTTCCACCGTCAGACTACGTATATCGGGACGAATCGGCATGTCAGCGCGCCGCGCAGCCGATAGCGTGCGCCGGTTACGATCGGCAGCGTGTCCGCGTCGCTGAGCCTGATCCTTCCGCTGGTCGCCCTGCTGTTGCTGCTGGCTGTCACCTCGGCGGTGATGGCGCGGGGCGGCTTCGCGGGCTCGCTGCGCCGCGCCGGGCGGCTGGGCGTGCATTCGCCGGCGGCGATGGCCAGCGACGAGGCATTCGCCACCGCGAACAAAGTGGCCGCCCCGGTGGCCGCCGGCGCGGCTGCGACTGCCACCGTGGTCGCGGTGCTGCTCCTCGTGCTGGCGCCGTCGACGGCGACCGCCCTGGTGATCGCCGTCGTCGGGCTGGTCGGCAGCGGGGCTCTGCTGCTCGCGGCCGGCGTGCTCGGTGACCGCGCCGCTCGGCTGGTGCCGATCCCGGCGGCCGCGCCCGCGACCGGACCCGACGCCGGACCCGGTGCCGGATGCGGTGGGTGCGGCTGCGGTTCCGGCGGGTGCGCCGGGCTCACCCGGACCGATCCGGCGCAGGCGGCCGGGCAGGCCTGAGGGGGCGCTGGACGCCGCCCGCTCCGCGCGCTGACCGTCCGGACCGCTCCGCTCGCGACCAGCACGTCGCTTGCTGGCCAGTCACCCGCCGCCCACCGACGAAGGCTGATCAAGACCTCTGGCCATTTCGGGTCGTCCAACGACAGGAAACGGCCAGAAACGTTGATCAGCCGGGGTTTGACGGCTCACTCGGAGCCAGGCCGGCGGAGCCAGCACGCGAAGCGCGGCGCACCTCCTCGGGATCGCTGGAGGAACCCCGACGGGCGGCCTGCCGGCATTGCCCGCACCTTCGGCAGCGGCTGATTGCCGCACATCCAGAACCTGTCGCAGCGCCGGGACGTGGGCTTGCGCCGGTTCCCCTCCTGCCACTATCCGACGGCGGGCTGATCAGGACCTCTGGCCCTTTGACGTCGCCCAGCGACACAGGACGGCCAGAAACGTTGATCAGCCGGGGGTTTGACGGCCCCCCGGGGCCAGGCCGGTGCAGCCAGCACGCGACGCGCGGAGAAGCCTCGTCGGGTTCGCCGGAGCAACCCCGTTGGGCATGGACAGCGGTGATCCACCCGGGAATCGGGGCCGGCCGCATCAGCGAGAACGTCCGCCAACTGCGGAGGTCACGACAATCGGGGCTGCCGAGGGAGCAGCGCGCCCAGGCGTCAGTTCCGGGACAGATCCCCGGGGTGATAGGCCACCCAGGCCAACGGGAAGGGCTGGCGGCGCAGGACTGTGAACCACAGATCCGTGCGCGGCCCGGCGAGAACATCG
>DASQFG010000288.1:0-2639 GCA_035633315.1 Nakamurella sp.
CCGACGTGCGGGCTCAACACGGTGCGCGGGGTGTCGCACAACGGGTGGTCGGCGGGCAGCGGTTCGGTCTCGAAGACGTCCAGCGCGGCGCCGGCGATCGTCCCGGCCTGCAGCGCGTCGACGAGCGCCTGCTGGTCCACGATCGGCCCGCGGGAGGTGTTGACCAGGAACCCGTCCGGCCCGAGCAGGTGGAGTTGGCGGTGACCGACCAAACCACGACTCGAGTCGCTGAGCGGGACGTGCACCGTGACGATGTCGCTGCGCTCGAACAGCTCGTCGAAGCCCGCGTACTCCGCGCCGTGCTCGGCGGCGGCGTCGGCCGTGAGATGGCGGCTCCACGCCAGCACGTCCATCCCGAAGGCGTTCGCGATGGCGCCGACCCGACGGCCGAGCCTGCCCAACCCCACCACGCCGAGGGTGCCGCCCGCCAGGCCTGTCGGAAGGTGCTGCTGCCAGTGGCCGGCCCTGGTGCGGCGGTCCTCGCCGGGGATGTCCCTGGTCACCGCCAGGATCAGTGCCCAGGTCAACTCGACCGTCGAGCTGCCGACCAGCTCCGTACCGCACACTCTGATGCCCATCTCGGCCGCGGCCGGCATGTCGATGGCCGCGTTCCTCATCCCGGTGGTGACCAGCAGCCGAAGGTCGGGCAGCCGCGCCAGCAGGTCGCGGGGAAAAGGGGTCCGCTCCCTCATGGCGACCACCACGTCGTATCCCGCGAGCCGCTCGACGATCTCGTCCTGGTCGTCCACGTGGTTGGAGAACGACTGCACCGCAACGTGATTGCCGAGTGAGGCCCAATCGGCGGAAGCAATGGCAACGCGTTGATAGTCGTCGAGAACGGCGACCCGTGAGGGACGGGGGTGATCGGCGTGCGTGCGCGCCCCCTGTCCCACGCTGCCTGTCACGCCAGTCGGGCGGGGAACCCGCCGGTCGCGATGGGGGACCATCGAGTGGGGGTGACCCGGATCAGACACTTGCCCTGCTTGACCATCGCCGCGCGGTACTCGTCCCAGTCGGGGTGCTCGCCGGAGATCGCCCGGAAGTAGTCCACCAGTGCCTCCAAACCCGCTGGCAGGTCGAGAACCTCTGCGTCGCCGTCGATCTGGACCCAGGCATCGCCGAACTCATCGGAGAGCACCAGCACGGAGGCATTGCCGGAGCGCCGTACGTTGGTGGTCTTCGCGCGTTCGGGATAGCTGGAGATGACGATCCGGCCGTCCGTATCGACGCCGCCGGTGACCGGTGACGACTGCGGCGAACCGTCGGATCTGCCGGTGATCAGCACCATGTTGTGCCGTGGCCGGATGAAATCGAGCAAGGCGTCGCGATCGACCGTGGTCGTGGTGGCGATGGTTCGCGCCAACGTCGGGTCCTTCCTCGAGGTGGCTGGCCGGTTTCCATCGAAGCACTTCAATCATGGCAACCCAGGCGCAGCACGGCCCGGATCATGTGATCAGGTAAGCAGGTAGGCGATCTCCGTTTCGAGCATGTCCGCGTCCTCGTGCCAATGCCCGTAGACCTCCCAGCGCGGCCCGGCGGGCTGCAGGCCCCGCTCGCGGACCCAGCCGAACAGCCGGTCGTGCGACTGACCGAGCAGCTGGTAGGGCCCGCGATGCGCAGTTCTCGCCACCAGTCCGGCCGGCAGCTGGGAGTGGATGATCGGCGGATCGAACCGGGCCGGCTGGTCGAGCTCGACGCCGATCTCGACGTGCGGCAGGTCGTCGAGATAGAGCATCACGTTGCGGCCCTTACGTTCCGATCCCTCCCATCGCGTGCCGGCGTGGACCTGGTCGAGCAGGGTCTTCCACAACCGGGGAAACTCACCCCACGTCGTGGCGGCGGGGATCACCGCGGTCGGGCCGCTCGGCACGACGACGATCGAGATGGTGCTGGACACGGCTACCTCGAATGCTGTTGATGGTGACGGCTACTGGCGAAAGGAGAGTGTGGCGGCGCCCACGGACCGGCGGAGGAACAGGACGCGTTCGCGACCAGCCTCACGGCGGGTGTGACACTGTTCGACACGGCGGCGATGTACAGCAACGGCGCATCCGAGCGCCGACTCGGCGTGCTGGCCGACGGCACGGCAGCGCTGATTGATCCGGCTCCATCCCGTGGGATCGCCCCAGGTCATCGTGCCCACCCCGAGCCGGGGTACCTGCAGGTCGCTGTGGCCCAGCGGTTGAGAATCGCTCACCGGCCACCCTCCTCGACCCCGGTTGGTTCGTCGGGCTTGTCGGGATTGGCCCGTGCGTGCTCCACGGTTCCACCCCGGGCTGCCGACCACAATGGCGAACCATGCCCGGTCCGCCCAAAGCCCGGGCGATCATCGTCTCCCGGCGAAAACCTTGGCCAGCAACGTGCCGTGCCCGGTGGGTGCGACCCTGGCCAGGATGTCCGGAACCCGGGCGGTCCAGCCGATCAGCACACGCGAGCGGCGGCGTTCGACGCCGCGCAGGATCGCCGCGGCCGCGGTGCTGGGCGGAATGGTCAGGATACGGTTGGCGCTGGCCCGTCCCTTGGCGGCGTCCGACTCGGAGACCCCGGACGCGGCCCTGGCGGTGGTTGCGATGCGGGTGGCGATGCCGCCCGGATGGACGCAGGTGACGCCCACGTTGTCGGGAGCGAGTTCCGACCGC
>DASQFG010000289.1:0-4012 GCA_035633315.1 Nakamurella sp.
CCGCACGGCTGCCGGCCGACGCGACACCGGTCCCTCGGCGCACGCTCGCGTTCCTCGGCGCCGGAGCCTCTGCTGCAGGGATCACGACTCGCCTGGACGAGACCCTCGCTGAGGGCTTCGGCCGCGACTGAACCCACCGACCGACCGTTGCTGATCGTCGACACCGGTGTGCTGGTCGCACCGACCCGCACCACGACGCGGCCGCGGAGCTGTTGTCCACCGAACCCGAGCCGGCTTGGGCGTGTCGTTGGTTCCGGGGGTCAGGGTGTAATTCCATTCCCCGTGAAGATCGTTAGGACGGACATGTCATGACGAACCTGCACCACGTCGCCGAGCTCGGCCGGCAGGACAACGGCCTTGCCATCGTGTCGACGCTGCGCGCCGACGGCACCATCCAGTCTTCGCTGGTCAACGCCGGTGTAATGGCGGATCCGCTGACGGGGGAGCAGGTGCTGGCCTACGTGACGTACGGCAAGGTCAAGCTCGCCAACCTGCGGCCGCGGCCGCAGACCGCCGTCACCTTCCGGGAGGGCTGGCAGTGGGCGACCGTCGAAGGACTCGCGCAGATCATCGGGCCGGACGACCCGCACCCGGATGTCGACAGCGAGCGGCTCCGTCTGCTGCTCCGGGAGGTGTTCACCGCCACCGGTGGCACGCATGACAACTGGGCGGAATACGACCGGGTGATGGCCGAGCAGCGTCGCACCATCGTCCTGGTCCGGCCCACCAGGATCTACGGCAACTGAGCGGGCAGATCCTGGCAGCGCAGTCAACGCTGTCAGCGCCGCGCGCCGGCGAGCGCCACCAGGTACTGACCACCGCCGACCTCGACCCAGGTCGTCACCGGCAACCCGGGGGCCAGCCGGGAGAGCCGGTCCGCCAACCATGTCGCGGTTTGCTCCGCGTCGCCCTGGCTCGGGCAGCGGCCGACGATCTCCCGGCCGCCCTTGCGTTCCAGCCGGTCGACGGTGGTCAGCAGGACCGCGGGGTCGGAGACGAGAAGCCTGTCCGGCCAACGGATCACCGGGGTGATCGCGCCCTTCCTGGTGTTGCAGGCGCGGTGGGCCAGCCGCTCCACGCCGCCCTTCCCCTTCGCCGACTTCACCGATTTCGCAGCGGTGAAGTAGCTGTCGATGCTGGGACCGCGCGGATCGTTCACCGACGTCCTCGGATCGACCTTCTCGTCACAGATCCAGCAGCGCCAGCCGTCCCGCTCGCCGACCTCGTCGAGTCCGCTCACCGCGATCAGTGGAGCAGGTCGATCTTGCCGACCGCCTGCTCCAGTTCCCGCAACTGCCGATCCTGCAGCACGCCCAGCTGCACGTTGGTGGTCAGCTTCTGCCCGGAGTTGTGCTCGTACGCCTCGACAGTGGCCAGCCCGTCCTCGCCGACGTTCAGCAGGATCTTGATCGGCGACCCCTTGGGCAGCTTCGGAAGCCCTTGGAACACAAAGCCTCCCGGCGGGGTGACTTCGCGATTCAGGGCGACGACGGGCGACGGCCGAGCGCCGTTCTGCTCGAAGAGCTCAAAGCCCTGGGTCTCCACCGCGTCGGCCTTCGTCGCCACGGTCAGCTCGCGGTCCAGGATCGGCAGCGGGTCGTTGGCGTGTGCGATGTATTCGACGTACAGGTCTTCCCGGCCGTGGTCGAGTTCGCGGTCCAGCTTGACGCCGAACGATCGCGGCAGCACCATCTGCACCTTGGGCACATGCAGAGTCGGCGAACCCGTTGACTGCGAACGGATTCCCTCGGCGTAGATCGCCGCGCCCTTGACCACGGCCAGATGCGGGTCGACTCTCCTTGCGGACCAACCGAACTCGTGGGTCAGCCGGTCGCGGACCGAGGGCATCAGGGTGGCCCCACCCACCAGCAGCACGTCGGCGATGCTGGACGTCGGCACAGACTTCGACGCCGCTGTTTTCAGCGTGCGCCGGACGATCTGAATGGTGCGTTCGAGCAACTCGGCGGTCAGCTCTTCGTACTGTTCGCGGGTCAGTTCGATGGTTGCCGCGTGCGCGCCGTACCGGATCGGGACCTTGGTCGTCTGCACCCTGGACAGCTGGATCTTCGCCGATTCGGCCTGCTGCAGCACCAATTGCTGGAACCCGGCATCGCCCAGGTCATCGCCGTCATAGTCGGTCCGCTCGGCGAATTCCTCGACCAGCCAATCGGCAATGCGGCGATCCCAGTCCGCGCCGCCGAGATTCCGGTCGCCGTCGATGACGACGGTATCGATGGCATCCGATCCGATCCGCAGGATCGAGGTGTCGAACGTGCCGCCGCCGAGGTCGTAGACCAGCAGCGTTTCGGTGGACTCGCCAGGCCCGACCCCGTAGTGCAATGCGGCCGCGATGGGTTCGGGGATGGTGGCAATGACGTTCAACCCGGCCAGCGCGCCGGCCTCGATCGTCGCCTGGGTCTCGCGCATCCCGAAATACGCCGGCACGGTGATCACCACACCGTTGTCCGGCGCATCGACCGCGGCGACCGCGTCCTCGTGCAGATGCTTCAGGATCAGCGCGGAAATGCTCTCCGGGGTGTGCTCGACGTCATGCAGGGTGAAGATGCGGGCCTCGCCCATGCTCCGTTTGACCATCGAGACGACGTTCTCCGGCTCGGCCACCGCGGCATTGCGGGCGACGTCGCCGACGGCAACCTCGGTGGGTTCCTGGAAGTAGACCACCGACGGCGTGGTCAGGTGCCCGGTGACACCGTTCGGCACCACGACCGGTTGACCGCCCGCGTCGATGTAGGCGATCGCGGAATTGGTGGTACCCAGGTCGATTCCGTAGACGTGTGACATATCAGTCCTTTTCTCGTTGCCAGAATCTATGATGAATTCGCCGATTGATAACGGTGAACCTCGACATCGGAGTACACGAGTATTCTCTTGGTATTTTCCGAGCGGTAACCGTCGCGGATCACCCTCGCGATCAGCCGGTCGAGGGCGACGTCATCGGTGGGAATTCGGCGCAGCGACCGGTGACGATTCGGATCGAATCTCTCACCGACCCGAGTGTCCAGCGGGGCATATCCCAGCTGGAGCAGGACATTGTCCACCTCGGCCCGGAAAGAACGCAGCAGTGCGGTGATCGAATCCGGACCCAACTCGCCGTTGACGTTCTCCGCGGACTCGGTGATCCCCAGGGCCAGGTGGGCCATCGAACCCGCGGCCAGGGCGAGGTTGCGCTTCGTGTCCACGAGTTCGTCGGTGGTGACCCGTTCGACCTCGGCGGCAATCCTCCCGGCGACGCTGTCGCCGACATCCGTGATGGCAATTTGTTGAAGCGCGAAAGCCGCTTCCAGCGCGGAGATTCTCTCAGTCAGAACAGACAGCGCTGTCAGCGCAGCGAGTGCGGCCTGTTCCGCCGACTCCGAAGGATCGTTGGGCATTGCGGGCGCGGTGGATGGCTCGGTGTCCGACGGCCCCTTCGCGGGCGGAACGTCGGCCGCCGATGGCTCGATTTCGGTGTCCGGCTCGATTTCGGTGTCCGGCTCGATTTCGGTGTCCGGCTCGATTTCGGTGTCCGGCTCGACGGGCTCCGGCGGAGTTTCATCACCGCCGTCCGGCGAGGGCGCGGCGACCGAGGCGGGCTCGGCCGCAGCCGGAACATTTCCCTCGGATGTCCCAGCACTTTCCGCTTTCTGCTCCGGTGGGTCTTCCACGGCAACGGCAGCAGACGTCGATGACATTTCCGGGGTCTTGCGTTTCTGCGTCGTCATGATCCGTTCGCTGTTATGCAGATCACGTGGACTCCTCGAAGTGGTCTGTGCTAATGGCGGCGTCGCAAATGAGTGCGGTGCAGGGGGTATTGCTGGTGAGCTTATCCGGTCGGGTGGTCTGCGCCGACGCTTTCGGACGCTGAGTCTGCGGGCGACGCTGAGTCTGCGGGCGACGCTGGGTCAGCGGGCACCGTCTGCGGACGCTCCGCGGCGGGCGACCCCGGTGCAGTGACGTCCGGCACAGCAACAGTAGGTCGGCGCGCTGGGCCGCGGCTCGGTCGGGTGAGCCG
>DASQFG010000290.1:0-2457 GCA_035633315.1 Nakamurella sp.
CAGCATCTTGCTGGCGTAGAACATCATCAGCGAATTCGGTTTGCCGACGATGTAGGGCTTCATCCCGGTGGCGGCCTCGATGGAGGCGAGCAGGGCGCCCGCCGCGGGTTCGGTGCCGCCTTCCACCGGATCGACCATGTCGGGGTTGGTACCGATGAACTTGGCGCCGCGATCGATGAGCTGCGCCGCCTTGCGCAGCATGGGGAACCCGAAGGACGCAGTCTTGCCCACCACGACGTAGTCGGGGTCGGTGTCGGTGATCGAGTAGCCGACCTGGTACAGCTCGGCGGACAGGCCGCCACCACCGATGACGTACGCGCTGCCGTGCGGCTTCTGGGCGGCCAGGAACTCCGCGGTGGCCATGGCCGAGGTGATGAAATTCGCGGCGGTGAGTCCGTGGATGCCCAGCCCGGCGAGCTTGCGCAGCAGGTCGAGCGGTGTCTGCTCGGAGTTGTTGGTGAGGAAAACGAAGGGGGTGTCGGTGTCCCGGAGCCGATCGATGAACTCCTGCGCGCCGGGGATGGGCTTCCGGCCCCGGTAGATGACGCCGTCCATATCCGAGATGACGCCGAGCCGGCCCATCCGCACCTCCCGGGCGCTTGTTCCGCGTACCGGCGGGCCGGGTGGCCCGCGGGCCCCAGTATGTCGCGGCGGGCGGAAGTGCGAACGGGCCGTTGGACCCTGAGTCGGTCAGCCCGCGTCGGGGTTGGCGACCTCGGTGAACAGGCCACCCTGTGCCGCCGCCGAACCGGCTCTGCCGCCGCCCATCCCGCGCAACACGAATGCCGTCCCCACGGCGATCACGGCGCCGGCGATCGGTCCGGCGATGTAGACCCAGTAGCTCCCGAAATCGGCTCCGATCAGGTCCGGGCCGAAGGTGCGCGCCGGGTTCATAGACGTTCCGGAGATCGGGCTGCCCCAGAGGCCGGCCAGCGCGATGTAGCTGCCGACGCCGAGCGCGCCGATGACGCCAATGTTCTGGGCGCCGGAGGCGGTGCCGAGAATGACGCTGACAAGGCCGAAGGTGAGCGCCGTTTCCATCAGGAACGCGCTGAAGTTCGAGTAGTTGGGCGCCGGGTAGTTGGAGCCGTAGACGGCCGACACATTGATCACGGCCTGCAGGAACCAGGCCGCCGCCGCGGCGCCGGCCAGCTGGACCACGATGTAGCCGGGTACCCGTTGCCACGGGAAGTCCAACCGCAACGCGAAGGCGACGCTCACCGCAGGGTTGAGGTGGGCACCGGAGATCTTGCCCATGAACAGGATGATCCCCATGACCATCAGCCCCGGGGCGACCACCGCGGCGGTGCGGGAAATCGTGTCCGGGAAGGCCTGGCTCATCATCCCGCCGCCTGCGGCGACCAGCACCAGGAAGAACGTGCCAAGGAACTCGGAGAACAGCCGGCGCCACTCCTGCGAGGTGTCCTGGAAGTTCTCGGCCATGGCCTGAAAGCGGGCAAGGGCGACGCCCTCGTCCGTTTCCTCAGGACCGGTGATCGCCGTCGCGGGGCGCTTTGCCGCCGCCGTCGCGGGGCGGCTGGTCCGCCGCCTCTGATTCGACTTGGCCAATGAGGTCCTCCCAGGTGGTGACCGCGCGCGAGAACGCGGGTGGGCAGTGCGAGCATGCGCGCCCGGGAACGCAGCAGGCGTCACCCGAGCGGGTGAATCCTTCGCCGGCCTATCGATTCGCCTGGGGGAGCGGGGTCACGCATCCGGCCGGCTCAGACAACACAGGCCCCCGGCGTGCTGCCGAGGGCCTGTGGGTCGACTGTCGTACTCGATCGTTGGGGAACGATCAGCTGTCCGATCAGCTGTCCGATCAGCTGTCCGATCGCCTGACGGATCTGGGCGTCGACCGTGGCTGCACTGATACCGGGCCCGGCGTCGCGGGCTGCCTTCTTGGCGGCGTCCTTGATCGCCAGCTCAAGCGATCGCCAGTCGCCATAGCCCTGGTGCTCAGCGCCCTCGTGCTCAGTCACGGGCCCATCCTTCCGGGCTCACGCCCGCCAGCTCGAACAGGTCGTTCGCGAGTGACCTGCCGTCGCCCACTCCACTTCTTCGGCGTCGCGCCGCCATGGGGTCGAGGAAGGAGACGAGGCGATCGGGTGCCACGAGCTTGCCGGCTCGGACCGCGTCGCGTACTACGTCGGCGACCAGGGACGGATCGGTCCCGAGCTCGACCAGGTCCGCGATGGTCCGCTCGACGGTCAGCGTCGGTAGTCCATTGACGGGGATCACCTCGTCGCGGGACAGGTGTCGGATGCGCAGGCGCACGCCGGGGAGCCGGGTGCCCTTGCGTGCCGGCACGATGAAGTTGAAACCGTCGAGGAAGAAGTCGCCGAGGTCGTGGACGACGGCCGCGGTGACACCGGCCGCCACGATTGACGCAACCCCGGCAGCAGTGCGAGGTGTGGTCGCACCACCCAGGGCCAGCCAGGTCGCGTAGATCGCCTGGTG
>DASQFG010000291.1:0-15733 GCA_035633315.1 Nakamurella sp.
TGATGGACATCGGCTGCTACGCGCTGCACGCCTGCCGGCAGTTCGGCCGGTGGACCAGCGGTGAGCCACGGCTGGTCTCTGCCACCGGTGGCGCCAGGGCGGGCCGCCCGGCCGTCGACGAGTGGATGACGGTCGGCCTGGCGTACCCGGACGGCCTGTCCGGCACCGCGCGCTGGAACATGGCCTCGACGATCGATCGGCGGATGACCTGGGCCATCACCGGAGAACACGGCTCGGTGATGGCGCCCAGCTGGCCAGTGCCGCACCTGGACGACCGGGTGGTGCTGACGACGTCGACCGGATCGCACGAGGAGTTCCTGGGCAGGCGGACGTCCTATACGTACCAACTGGAGGCGCTCGCCGGCTCGCTGCGCGCCGGGGAGCCCTTCGGCATCGATGGCGACGACGCCGTGGCATCCATGACGCTCCAGGTGTACGCGGCGGCGGGATTCCCGCTGCGCGGAGCCGGCTGACGGTTCCGGTTCGTCGCGTCCCCGTTCCTGCCCAAGCGGGACATCAGGACATCAGGACATCAGAAGGTCAGGCAGTGTGTCCGCTCAGACGCCGAAGGCCAGCGCGATGTCGTCGCTGCCGCGGGGTACCTCGTCGACGTCGCGCACCGGCGTTTCGCTGACCTCCGAAGCGGGCAGGTCCGCACCGGACTCGGTGGGCGCCACCACGGCCGGATCGATGCGCATCACCGCGTAGCCGCCGACCGAGCCGGCCCCGAAGCCGGGCGCGAAGATCCACATGGGCCGGTCGATCACCTTTTCGGCGACCGCGTCGGCGATCGCAATCGGGATGCTGGCCGACGACGTGTTGCCCATCGTCTCGATGTTGAAGTAGAGCTTGTCCGCGGCCAGCCCGGCCTTGGCCGCCAGGTTGATCACCATGGTCTTGTTGGCCTGGTGCGGAACCACGAGTTCCACGGTGTCCCAGGCGGTTTCGGCCTTGCCGGTGGTGTCCGGCAGCGCCGACAGCTCGTCGATCATCTGCGCCAGGTAGCGGCCGGCCAGCGTCTTGACCTCAGGGCCGAAGACGGTGATGTTGTTGTCGAAGGCGGGGTTCGGCCAGATGATCGAGTTGACCTGGCTGACCGGTCCGCCGGCGTAGGTCTGCAGCAGGTCGATGTCGCCGCTCTCGCCCTCGGGTGCCGGGGCGATCACCATCGCCGATGCTCCGTCACCGAAGATCATCCGGGACGGGCGGACGGTGCCGATCTTGTCGGAGAACTTCTCCCCGCAAACCAGCAGCACCGGCCGGTTCACCTCCTGCAGCAGCCTGACCGCCTCGGACAGGCCGTACGGCAGTCCCGCGCACGCGGCGACCAGATCGACCGACGCGTGGGTTTGCAGCATGCCGAGCTGCCCGGTGATCCAGGTCGCCGTCGACGGCATCATCCGGGCACTGGTGCACGAGCAGAACAGCACCGCACCGATCTCCTCCGGCTGCCGGCCGGCGTGCGCCAGCGCCGCCTTGGCCGCGTCCAGCGAGATCTCCTCGAGCCCGCGCGCGGTGTACCGACGTTGCTCGATGCCGGTCTTCTGGCTGATCTCGGCGGCGCTCATCGGCGACCAGCTGTAGGCGGCATTGCGGATCAGATCGTCGTTGGTGCAGACGTACTCGCCCTTGACGATGGCCAACGCCTCGATCTTGGGCTTGATCGCGAAGCTCCGCCCGACGTCGACCGCCGGGTAGGGCCGGATCGGCTCCTTCGCCTCGACCGTCTGCTTGGTCGACAGCGTCGACACCTTGGCCGGCACGCTGCCTTTGCCCGAGGCCGACGCAGCCTTCACCTTGCGGACGAATCGCAGCACGTCCTGATTTCGCGGCAGGAACAGCGCCACCATGTCGTCATCGGCCAACTCGCCGACCGGGGTCAACCGGACCTCGGACCGGTCCCAGGGGTACTGGTTGTGCAGCACCATCGACCAGCGCCGCAGCGCTTCCAGCTCGGGTACCTCATCGGTGACGTCGACGATCTCCTCGTAGCCGTAGAACCGGTGGTTCGGGTCGTACCCCGCCAGCGTGAACGTCACGCTCTCCGGCTCCCTCAGGGCCTCGGCAATGGTCGGCTTGATCGAGGGCAGCCTGGTGGCGTCATAGGTGCGATGAGCGAACGCGTCGAACAGCCCGGACCAGACCCCGTCCTCCGACTCCTCGTTCCAGGTGACCGGCAGCGCGCGGTAGGCCCGGTCGACGGCGTCGACCTTGGCCTCGCGATCGATCCAGGGAGCGACGATCGGCAGGAAGATGTCCTCTCGGGTGCGCGGGACATCCCGCCACCTGACGGGCTGCTTGTCGTACATGGTCATGGCAAACCTGTTCACCCAGAACAGGTTCAGCGCGACGTCGCGCATCAGCTCGTACCGGCTGGCGTAGTGGCCGCGCTCGATCCGGCTGACGATCTCGGTGCCCTTGGGAGCCTTGGTCTCGAAGTCGCGCCGGATCACACTGTCCAGCTGGTCCTCGGACTCGATCACCGAGAAGTCAAGGTCGGGCTGGAAGTTCGAGGGGAACACCAGACGGCCGTGCCGGTTCACCACAAAAGGCTGCATATTTCGCGTCTCCCGGTTTGCTCGGCGGGCTGGAGAATCCAGAGTTCTGGGTATATCAGTCACCGGCCCATTCCGCCCAGGCCGAGTCGCTCCGGACCGCGGCGAAGTGCCGCCATCAGCCCTTTGACGGGCCGATGCCGGCGTCGTCCGCACTGTTGTGGTGAGGAGTCGGCTTGATGAGGAGGTGGCGCCGGGGCTCTCAAGAATCGCCGTCAAGGGCGGCGAGCAATGGCGGCGAGCAAGGGCGGCGACCAAGGGCGGCAACCAAGGGCGGCGGCCAAGGGCGGCGACCAAGGGCGGCGCCTGTCCGGCCACCGGCAGGCATCGCCGGTAGGGTCGCGGAAGCACTGGCGCCGACAAACCCCTGCCGACGAACCCCCGGAAACAGACCTCGGAGACTCAGATGTCCGTCCAGCCCCAGAACACCGACCCGAATGCCATTCCGGAGGGCGAACCCACCGGGGTCATCGGCAGCAAGTTGGCCGGCCGGGTCGCTCTCGTGACGGGGGGAACCCGCGGGATCGGCGCATCGATCGGTCACAGCCTGGCCGCGCAGGGCGCATCGATCGCGGCCGGCTACAGCGGCAACCTCGAGAAGGCCCAACGGTTCGCCGCCGACTTCCGCAGCACGTTCGGCCCGGGTACCGCGGTGTCGGTGCACCAGGGGAACGTGGCATCGGGCGATGACTGCCGCAGGGTGGTGCGCGAGGTGCTCGAGCAGCACGGCCGGTTGGACATCTTGGTCAACAACGCGGGCATCACCATCGACAAGACGATTCTCAAGCTCACCGACGACGACTGGCACAAGGTGTTGGACGTCAACCTGTCCGGCGCGTTCTTCCTGTCCCAGGCAGCGCTCGCGCACATGGTCGAGCGCGGCACCGGGCGGATCATCAATGTCTCCTCGGTCATCGGCGAGGTGGGCAACATCGGGCAGGCCAACTACGCCGCCTCGAAGTCGGGGCTGTTCGGCCTGACCAAGACCTTCGCCCGGGAGGCTGCTTTCCTGCTCGCCCGATCGGGCAAGCTCGACGACGACAGCATCGGGCTGACGGTGAACACCGTCACGCCCGGCTACATCTCCACCGAGATGATGGCCACGGTCCCGGAAAAGGTGCTGGACAAGATCAAGGCGGGCATCCCCCTCCGGCGCCTGGGCAGCCCGCAGGAAATCGCCAGGGTGGTGCACTTCCTGGCCGCTGACGCCTCGTCGTACATCACCGGTCAGGTCTGGGGCGTCAACGGCGGAATGGACATGTAGCAAGCCAGTGTGTCACCGCGCTACTTTTGCTTGCTGATTAGCTGTGTCCGGTGCTAACCTGCTAACAGGCGAGGGAATCCGATGACCCCGCCACCCACAGGCACTCAGGCCCCGCACAGAATCGGAGAGCTGCCATGGCTACCGCCACCACCAAGGCGGCCGAGAACGGCGCCGCTGCGACGCACAAGGATCTCGCCGCTGTCGGCGATGTCGACTGGGTCAAGGACGTCACCGCTCAGCTGACCGATCTTCTCTCCCAGGTCGGATCCGCCTGCTCGCGGGCCGCGCGGGAACTGCTGAAGTAACACCGAACTCCGGGCGCAGTCGCTCCCCTGAGCGGCTGCGCCTGGTCCTGTCTGGCCGGTCAGCGCGAACGTGCATCACCATTGCTGCACTCCCAGGACTACCGCTTCCAGCGATGACCGCTACCGGGATTACCGAGGACCACCCGGCACCACCACCACTGCACCATGACACCGAGGTTGAGAAGATGAACGGCAGATGGCCAGAAGCACCCACCCTCGGCGAGATGATCCGTCGTCAGCGTGAACTCGCCCAACTGCCGATGCGTCAGCTCGCCGCGATGGCGGGGATCTCGAACCCCTACCTCTCGCAGATCGAGCGCGGCCTGCGGGATCCTTCGGACCAGGTGCTCTCGGCGATCGCCGATTCCCTGCAGTTGTCGGCGGATGCGTTGCGGCCGTCCCGCAAGGCGACCGCGGACGACGAGCCCACGCCCGTCCTCGCGGCCATCTTCGCCGATCCCGACCTGACCCCGCAGCAACGCAAGGCACTCCAGGAGTCGTACATGGCGTTTCGCGAACTGACCATCGAACGCCGCCGCATCAAGGGACGCGCTCCGCGCGCCTGACCACGTCGCGGCCCGCGGTGGCCGCGATTCACCCGCGCCGGCCGACGACGAGGAGCCAACGTCCACAACCACGGACACCGCACTGGAACACGCCTGGTCCTGGGATACCGTTGACCGTCACGTTTTCGCGACCGCGTCGCCGAGAGCATCGTCCACGCGACGGACAAACTGGACGTAGGACTGCTCGGCAACATGGATCAGGTGTCCCGGTCCCCTCGCTGACCAGGCTGAGCACGGTTTGGGCGCTGCAGCACGGGGTCGGCGCCGACGGCGTGAGCATCGCCGCGCGCAGGAGGCGTTCTACGGGCTACGGGCGAGTGGCGGTCGGTGCGGCGCTCCCCTGACGGGGTTTTGGGTCACCGGGGGCGGCCACGTACTATGAACCCCGTTGCCTCGGCGAGGGCGACCTGCTGGCGTGACGCCAGCGGGTCAGCCGTAATCGGCGCGGTGGGTTCTGCCCCCGTGTCGTGACCCGGGGTGATGCAGATCCACCGCGCTATCACCCGGATTCAGACCAGAGAACATCCGTTTCTTCACGTTGTCAGGAGTTTGCAGTGGCCGAGGTACGTCTGATCGCCGAAACCCGCACCGAGTTCGGGAAGGGTGGGGCCCGCCGCACCCGCCGGGCCGGCAAGATCCCCGCCGTGCTGTACGGTCACGGCCTCGACCCCCGGCACCTGTCCCTGCCGGCTCGGGAGTTCGCCCATGCCCTCAAGGGCGGCGCCAACACGGTGCTCACCCTGGAATTCCCCGACGGCGACCAGCTCGCACTGCCGAAGTCCGTTGTCCGGCACCCGCTGCGCGACTACGTCGAGCACGTCGACCTGCTGGTGATCCGGCGCGGCGAGAAGGTCACGGTCGACATCCAGGTCGTCGTCACCGGTGACGCCGCCTCCGGCACCCTGGTACTCACCGACGCGAACTCGCTGTCCATCGAGGTCGAGGCGATGAGCATTCCGGAGAGCCTGACCGTGGACATCGAGGGAGCCGAAGCGGGAACCCAGTTCCTGGCCGGCGACGTCGCCCTGCCGGCCGGCGCCACACTCGTCACCGACCCGGAAGCGCTCGTCGTGTCCGTGCAGAACGCGCCGACGGCCGAAGAGGTCGAAGCCGAGACCGAGCAGGCCGAGGCCGAGGCGGGCGTCGAGCGGGATCAGCCGCAGACTCCGGAAGACTGACCGAACGGTGGCGTCGCGCCTTGCACATGCCGGGGGGCGCGCCAGCGACCGATGCACGTCTCACCGGTGGGCGTCACACAGACGGGACATGCCGTGGCCGACGATCGTTTCGTGGTCGTCGGCCTCGGCAACCCGGGAAAGGCCTATGCCGGAAACCGGCACAATGTCGGCGCGATGATCGCCGACGTGCTCGCTACCCGCATCGGCGCGGGTTTCAAGAGCCACAAGTCCGGCGCCGATGTGCTGGACGGCCGGCTGGCCGGTACCCGGATCGTGCTGGCCAAACCGCGCTGCTACATGAACCTTTCGGGCGGACCGGTGGCGGCGCTTTCCCGGTTCTTCTCCGTGGAACCGGCCAGGGTCGTCGCGGTACACGACGAGCTCGACCTGCCCTACGGCACCATCCGGGTCAAGTTCGGCGGCGGCGAGGGCGGCCACAACGGCCTGCGATCGATCTCCGCCGCGCTGGGCACCAAGGATTACCTCCGTGTGCGCTTCGGCATCGGCCGCCCGCCCGGCCGGATGGATCCGGCGGATTATGTGCTGCGGGATTTCTCGGCCGCCGAGCGCAAGGATCTTGCCGTCGATCTCGAGCACGCCGCGGATGCGGCGACAATGCTCGTGGAGTCCGGGCTGCTGGTCACCCAGAACTCCCTGCACTGATTCGCGGGCTGCTTCTCGTGATGTTCGCCCCGCCCATCGGGGACGGGGCGCCGAAACCGTCGTCCCAGCGCCACTTTTCGGCAATCAGCTCCGGACTTCGTGCCACTCGGCTCCGCTCTTCATGACTGAGCGCCGGACTATTCCGGCGCCGAGTCCAACAGACCGGCGCTGAGTGGTTGCGGCGCAGGAGTTCTCGTCCCGCAACACCAGACCCGCCGCCCCCTGCTCCCCGCGTTCGCAGGCTGGCGGCGAATCGCCGACTCAGCTGATCAGCGAGCCCGCCGCGGATCGCTTCAGTTTGCCGGACGGGGTTTTCGGCAGGCTGCCCACCGGGAGCACAGTGACGGCCGCGGGCCGCACCCCGATGGCCGAGGTCACCGCGGTCCGCACTTCGGTGGCGATCCGTTTGGCCTGGGCGTCATCACCCGCCTGTCGCGATTCCACCGCCAAGGCGAACGACTCGCGGCCACCCGGTGTTTTCCACCGCACCGCGACCGCGTTGCCGGCGCGCACGCCCTCGACCTGCTCGGCGATCCGCTCGATGTCGGTCGGGTAGATGTTCCGGCCGCCCATGATGATCACGTCCTTGACCCGCCCGCAGACCACCACCTCACCGTCGACCAGGTACCCGAGATCGCCGGTGTCCAGCCACCCATCGGGGTCGCGGGTGGGAACCGGGCCCTCCACCGTCAGGTACAGATCGGTGACCGACTCGCCCCGCAGGTGCAGGACCCCGACCTCCCGGTCGGTGCATTTCTCGCCGTCCGGTCCCAGGACCATCACGTCGATACCGTTCAGCGGCGGCCCCAGCACGGGGAATGTCCTGGTCTCAGCGACGACATCGGCGCCGCCGGCGGCAGCGATGTCGGTGGAGTCGGTGGTGCCGGTGGTGCCGGTTGTGCCGGCCTCCGACGATGCGGAACCGTCGACCGGCACCGCGCGGTGCTGCTTCTCCAGCGCCAACGCGTCCACCGTGTCGACCTTCAACGGTGTTCCCCAAGGGTGAAAGGAGATGGCGAGCGTCGCTTCCGCCATACCGTAGGCGGGAACGACCGCGTTGTCCGACAACCCGAACCGGGCGCCGGCCGCTAGGAAGGCGCGCACCGCACCGACATCGATCGGCTCGGCGCCGTTGAGCGCGAACCGCATGCTGGACAGATCGAGCCCGTCCGCCCTGGCCAGTACCCGGGCGGTGAGTGCGTAGGCGAAATTCGGTGCGGCAGTGATGGTTCCGCGGTACTTGCTGATCAAGGTCGGCCAGAGCAACGGCGCCGACAGAAAATCCCGCGGCGTGACGGCGATCAGTTCCACCCCCTGACACATCGGCAGGGTGAGGAAGCCGACCATGCCCATATCGTGGAACAGCGGCAGCCAGGACACCATCACCTCGCCGGGGTGAATGCCTGCGCTCGCGCACATGGCCTGCACGTTGGCCCACAGGTTTCGGTGGGTGATCTGGACGGCCTTCGGCCGGGCGGTCGAACCCGAGGTCAGCTGCAGCAGGGCGGGGAGGTCCTCGCCGATCCGGACATCGATCTCGTCAGAGGTCGCGCCGTCCGACGTCGCGCCCGCCGCCCCGGCGAACAGATCGGCGACGGTGAAGGCGCGGATGCCTGTCCCCTCGAGCATTCCGGCGAATTCGGTGAACGGGTCACCGAGCACGATCGCCCTGGCGTTGATCAGCGCGAGCACACCGGCGGTTTCCTCCGCGTAGGTGGCCAGGTTGGTGCGCGCGGTCGGCTGGTGCAGCATCGTCACGGACCCGCCGGCCAACCACACGGCCTGGGCGACCGGGGCGACCTCGGCCGGCCCGGCGGCCAGCACCGCGACCGCGTCTCCCGGCCCGATCCCGCTGTCCGCGAGGCGGTGGGCGCCGGTGATCGCCGCGGTGTGGACCTGCGCCCAGGTGGTCCGGATCGGGTCGTGCGGCTCGCCCGTGACCATCCCGGCATCGGAAGCGGCGGCGCTGCGCAGTGCATCGGTGAACGCGCTCATAGCCGACACGGTAAGGCACGGTGCGGCCTTCGGTGGTCGTCGGTGCGTCGTCGGTGGGTCGTCGGTGGGTCGAACGGCCACCGACGGGTCGGATATCGTCGCGCCGACGATCCCGGCGGCTGATGGGAGTCCAGATGTCCAGACCAGCAGCATCCGGGCCGCCCGAGCCCGGGCGGGCCGGGTCTCGGCCAGCGGTGTACGGGCCGCCCGAGCCCGGGCTGGCCGGGTCCAGACCAGCAGCATCCGGGCCATCGGGGGCCAGCCGCGTGGATCCCCGGCTGGTCGTGCTCGGCAGCGTCAACATGGACCTGGTGGTCCGCACCGGACACCTCCCCTTCCCCGGTGAAACCACTGCCGGAACGGGCTTCGTCACGCTGCCGGGCGGTAAGGGCGCGAACCAGGCGATCGCCGCGGCCAGGGTCGGCGGCCTGGTGTCCTTCGTCGGCGCGATCGGCGACGACGACTACGGGCGCCGACTGGCCGGCGGGCTCGCCGCTGCCGGAGTGTCCACCGTTCGACTCGGGCAGGTGCCGGGGTCCAGTGGAATCGCGCTCATCACGGTGGACGACGCCGCGGAAAACACGATCGTCGTGGTTCCGGGGGCGAACGCGGAGGTGAGGGTGACTGCACCCGATGCGGAGCTCATCGCCGGCGCGGACATGCTGCTGATCCAGCTCGAGCTGCCTCTCCGGACGGTGCTCGCCGGTGCGAGGGTGGCCGCCGAGGCGGCCGTACCCGTACTGCTGAATCCGTCGCCGGTCGCGCTCCTGACGGCCGAGTTACTCGACCTGGTCACCGTTCTCGTGCTGAACGAGGGCGAGGCCGGGGCGCTGGGGCCGGCCGCCCTCGCCGGGGTACCGCACGTGGTGACCACCCTGGGAGCGTCCGGGGCGCGGTACGTCGGCCCCGACGGTGCCGGCTGCGCGGTTCCCGCGCCGCCGGTCGTGGCGGTGGACACCACGGGCGCCGGGGACGCATTCACCGGCACGCTTGCCGTCGCTTGGGCCCGAGGATTGGCGCCCGCCGAGGCGGTCCGGCTGGCCTGCATCGCGGGGGCGCAGGCGACCACCTACCACGGCGCAACGGCGCCGCCCTCGTCATACTGAACGCGCCGACGCCGGTGCGCCGCGGACGGCTGGCAGCAACGGCACGGGAGACGATGCGGGAATGGCCTTCAGCCAAATCTACGACCTGACGATTGATGAGCGGGACGTCCGCATCTATTCCAACGGGACCGGGGATCCGGTGCTCAGCGTGCCCGACCTCGGGTCGTCGGCCGCGACCTGGGAATGCCTGACGCACAGGGTGTGCGACTCCGATCGGCTGCTGGTCGCGATCGACCTGCCTGGTTCCGGACACAGCGATCCGGTGCGCGGATCGGAACTGCCAGCCTTCGTCGACCACCTTCGGCGGGTGATCGAGCACCTGTCCACCGACCCGGTGGACGTCGTGGGCTGCGGGCTCGGCGGATACCTGGCGGCCAGCGTCGCGGCCAAGGACCCGCAGCTGGTGCGGCGGCTGGTGCTGGAACAGCCGACCGCGCCGCCGCGGTCCGGGCGCCGACGCTGATCATCGGCGGCGGCTCCGACGACGCCGCCCCGCCCGCAATCGAGTGACCACTTTCGGCCCCTCCGGCAGGGGGATAACGGCCGAAAGTGGCGACTCGCGGGACCCCATCAGCTTTTCTCCAGCGCCTCGGCGACGGCCAGCCACTCTGCCTCGGCCGCGGCGACCTCGCCGTGCAATTGCAGCAGCGAAGCGTTCAACCCGGCGGCGGCGGCGTAGTCGGCACCGACTCCTGCCAGTTTGTGGTGCAGCTCGGACTCCTTGCGCTGCAACGATTCCAATCGCCGCTCCAGGCGCTGCAGGTCCTTGCGCAACCCGCGCACCGCTGCGGCGTGCTGGGTCGCGGACGCCCCGCCCGCCCCAGCTGACCCCGCGGTCGAGGTCCCGCCGTTCGGCGTACTCGTGCTCGCCCGGGACAGCTCCGCGAGTTCCGCGGCCACCGATTCCCGGCGCCGCCGGAGGTACTCGTCGACCCCACCCGGCAGGTGGGTGATCGCTCCGTCACCCATCAGCGCGTACACGTCGTCGGTCACCCGCTCGATGAGATAGCGATCGTGGCTGACCACAATCAAGGTGCCCGGCCAGGAGTCGAGCAGATCCTCCAGCGCGGACAGCGTGTCGGTATCCAGGTCATTGGTCGGCTCGTCCAGGATCAGCACGTTGGGTTCGGCCATCAGGATGCGCAGCAACTGCAGCCGCCGCCGCTCGCCTCCGGACAGTTCGGCCACCCGGGTCCACTGCTGCGCCGGGGTGAAGCCGAAACGTTCCGCCAGCGCCGACGCCGAGACGTCCTTGTCTCCCAACTGCACCACCGAGGCGATCTCGGTGATCGCCTCGATCAACCGGGACTGACCGGGCAGCTCGGCGACCTCCTGGGACAGGTACCCCAGGTGCACCGTGGTGCCGGTCTTGAGCCGGCCGCGGGTCAGCGGAAGCTCGCCGACCAGGATGCGCAGCAGGGTGGACTTGCCCGACCCGTTGACCCCGACCACACCGATCCGGTCGCCCGGGCCGACCCGCCAGGTGACGTCGGCCAGCAACACCCGCTCGCCGGCCTCCGCTGAGCCAGCCGGTGCCCCAGTCAACCCGGGAGTGGAGCGGGCGGTCGAGCCGGCCGAGCTGGGTACCGACGCCCACACATCCTCCAGCTCCAGCACGATCGCACCCAGCCTGCGACGGGCGAAAGCGTGCAGCTCCACGGTGTTTCGCGGCTCCGGCTCGCCGGCGATGATCGCCTCGGCAGCCTCGATGCGGTAGCGGGGTTTCGAGGTGCGGGCCGGTGGACCTCGCCGCAGCCAGGCCAACTCCTTGCGCGCCAGGTTCTTTCGTCGTTCCTCGGCGGCCCGGTCCAGTCGCAGTCGCTCGGCACGGGCGAAAACCCAGTCGGAGTAACCACCTTCGCGAACCAGCACCGCGCCGTCGACCACTTCCCAGGTGGTGGTCGCGATCGCGTCGAGGAACCAGCGGTCGTGGGTGACCACGACGGAGGCGCCCCGCCTGTTCTGCAGGTGCCCGGCCAGCCAGGCCACGGCCTCGATGTCCAGGTGGTTGGTGGGCTCGTCCAGCGCCAGCAGGTCGGCGTCCGTCACCAGGGCCGCGGCCAACGCCACCCGCCGGCGTTCCCCGCCGGACAGAGTACGCAGCGCGGTGTCCAGCCCGATGCCGGGCAACCCCAGGCCGGAGAGCACCTCCCGCACCGCCGCGTCGGAGGCCCACACATGTTCGGCCTCACCGAGGGTGTGCAGCACCGCCTCGCGCACCGTCCGGTCGTCGGGAAGGTCCGATGCCTGCGGGACGAAGGCCACCCCCGTGTTCCGCAGCGTCGCCACCCGGCCGGAATCCGGGCGTTCGATGCCGGCCAGCAGCTTGAGCAGCGTCGTCTTGCCGGACCCGTTCAGCCCGAGAACGCCTACCCGGTCACCGGTTTGCACCCCGATGGACACTCCGTCCAGCACCGTGCGCATGCCGTGCACGACGGTGGCGGCCTCGATGTTGACCAGGTTGGCCATCAGTGCGTCCCGACGACGCGGGCGCCCTGGGCGGGGCCGGTGGCGACCCGCACCGCCCGGCAGGTCCCCGACCCGGCCAGTTCGGCCGCGACGCCGCCGGCCGACTCGGCGTCGGCACACAGCAGCGCGATCGTCGGACCGGAGCCGGAGACGATGCCCGCCAGCGCTCCCGCCGCGATCCCCGCGCGCAGCGTGCGCCGCAGCCCCGGCTGCAACGAGATCGCCGCCGCCTGCAGGTCGTTGCCCAGCGCCGCGGCAACGGCCGCGGCATCGCCGCTGGCCAGCGCCGCCAGGATGTCCCGGACCGGACCCACCCGCGGCGGGTCGCCCGCGGCGCGCAGCCGGTCGAGCTCGGCGAACACCGCCGGCGTGGACAGACCGTCGGCGGCCAGCGCCAGCACCCAGTACAGGGGCGTACGGGCCAGCACGGGCGACAACAGCTCTCCCCGGCCGGTGCCGACGGCAGTGCCGCCGGTCACCGCGAACGGCACATCGGAGCCGAGATCGGCGGCGATCTGGGCCAGGTCACCGCGAGGAATGTCAAGGCCCCACAACGCCGCACATCCGACCAGCGCAGCTGCCGCGTCGGCGCTACCGCCGGCCATACCGCCCGCCACCGGGATGTTCTTGGTGATCTCGATGGCCACCGGTCCCCCGCCGCCGCTGCGCCGGGCCAGCAGCCTGGCGGCGGCACCGGCGAGATTCTTGGCCCCGCTGGGTACGCCGTCCGAGGGCTGGGTGTGGACGGAGTGCCGTTCGGCGCGGGAGATGGTGAGTTCGTCGACCAGATCGACGGCATGGAACACGGTGACCAGTTCGTGGTACCCGTCCGGCCGCGCCGCCCCGACCGAGAGGTGCAAATTGATCTTCGCCGGGGCCTGTACCCGGATCTTGCCGACGAACCTGGTTGTCGCCGAGCTCATTCGTGTTCGACCGCGTCCAGCTCGTCCAGGGCACGCGCGATGCGGGCGAAGTCGTCGACGGCAAGAACCTCACCGCGTGCGGTCGGATCGATGCCGGCCCTGGTCAGCACGCCTTCGGCGAACGCCGCCGAGCCCGCCCAATCGGCGAGCGCGGACCGGAGTGTCTTGCGACGCTGGGCGAACGCCGCGTCGATGACCCCGAACACCGCCGCCCGGTCGTCGGTGCGGGGGTGCGGATGCAGGTCGATGGCGACCAGCGCCGAATCCACTCCGGGCACGGGCCAGAACACGGATCGGCTGACCGAGCCGGCCCGCCGGGCGGTGCCGTACCAGGCCGCTTTGGCGCTGGGTATGCCGTAGGTCTTGGATCCGGGCGGAGCCACCAGCCGGTCCGCGACCTCGGACTGGACCATTACCAGTACCCGCCGCAGCGTCGGCACCTCGGCCAGCAGGTGCAGCAGCACCGGTACCGCGATGTTGTACGGCAGGTTCGCCACCAGCGCGGTCGGGTCCGGCGGCGCCGGCACGTCATCGAGCACCGCCAACCGGTCGGCGGTGACGTCCAGGGCGTCCGCGGTGATCACCCGCAGGGCCTTCGCCCGTCCGGGCGCGTGCTCGGCGACGGTCCGCGGCAGTAAGTCGGCCAGCCGCGGATCGATCTCAAGGGCGGTGACCTCGGCGACGGCGTCGAGCAATCCCAGCGTGAGCGAGCCCAGACCCGGGCCGACCTCGAGCACGTGGTCGGTGGACCGCAGATCGGCGGCGGCGACGATGCGCCGGACGGTGTTGCCGTCATGCACGAAGTTCTGACCCAGCGTCTTGGTCGGGTGCAGGTCCAGCTCTTCGGCCAGCCTGCGAATTTCGGCAGGGCCGAGCAGGCGCACACGATCGGTCACAGCACCATCCTCACACGCGCGGTGGCGCGCCGATCAACCACTCGCCCTCCAACGCCCCTGCCGAAGCAGAAACGGACCCCGACACGTGGTCGGGGTCCGTTTCTGTGGCTCTTGTCGGGTTGGTGCACCGGTGTCTCGGGCAAGATCAGCCGGGCGGCGGGCCGGAGGCCGCGTACCCACACAGCCAAGGCTCGAGGCCGCGGCTCTGGTACAGCAGCTTCGCCCTCATCAACTGCTCTTCCGGCGAGGCATCCAGCGGGTTGCCACCGCCGCCCACCGACGCCCAGGTCGGCATGTCGAACTGGAACAGCCCGTAAGTGGACAGGTATCCGGAGGGGTTGTTCACGGCCTTCGGGTTGTTGGTCGACTCGCAGAAGGCCATGCCGTCCCAGTTGACGCCGAACTCGGTGTCGTGGAAGAAGACCCGGCTGCCCTGCCAGTCCAGCGTGGACTTGCTGCCGACGTGGGTGATCGACGGGGTGGGCTCGGCAACGGTGGTCCGCGACAGTTCCTTGCGCTCGGTCTCGATGCTGTTGACGGTGGTCACCTGGGTGACGACCTGCGCCTTACCGGGCACGCCCTGCTGGGCGAGCGCGGTGCTGCCCTTGTCCATGGCGGGGTCGTCGACATGCTGGTCGGCCGGCGCGATGTCGACCGTGGCGGTGCTGGTGGCCACGGAGGCCCGGAACACGGTGATCTGCAGACCGTCGGTCACCGGGGTGGATGCGTCGGGGACCACGGTGTCGGTCGGGCCGAGCGGAGTGTTCAGGCCGGTGAGCACGTCGCCCACGGTCCGCGCGCCGGTCTTGACCGGGGCAGCCGCCGCGCCCGCGTCGGACAACGACACGGTGCGCAGTGGATCGGCCGTCACGGCAAGCCCGTCCAGCGGGATCTCCCGAGAGCGGTCGGCGGACAGCTGGAACGCATTCGGGTCCTGGCCGAGCTGGCTCAGCGCCTCGTCGACCGTCGTGGCGGTGGTCCACACCTGCCGTTCCTGACCGTTGATGGTCAGGGTCAGCAAACGGCCGTGCTCGAGCGCGATCTGCGCGCCGTCGGTGATGTCGGTTCCGGCGGCGGGCGCCAGCACGTCGTGCTCGCCGGCCTGCAGTCCGGCCGATGACAGGGCGCCGTCCACCGATCCGGCCAGCGTGGTGACCTGACGCTGCTGGCCGTCGACGGTGATCGTCACCGTCTTGGCCAGCGATGCCGCCGTTGCGCCACCGACCGCGAGCAGCCCGATGGTCGCCGCGGCACCAACGAGGATCGCCTTGCGGCGCAGTCCGGAACGCCGGGCGCTGGTCGTGGTGTCAGCCTGATGAGTGGTATGGCTGCTCTGCGTGACGAACTCGTCGTTGCGGGAGTCGTCGGTGCTGGACTCGTGGTCGGTGCTGTCCGCAGCGTGGCTGTCGGCCGGAACATTCATATCATTCATATCATTCTGGTCATTCTGGTCATTCAGTGCATTCACGGCATTCGTGTCACTCAGGTCGTTCTGGGCGGTCGCCAGCTCGGGGCCGTCATGGCCGGGGTTGTCGTCGCGTCCGTTCACGTCACATCCGATGGGTCGGTGTTTCCGGGCAGGGGAAGGGATTCACCGAATTCGTGTGAGGCATTGCGGCCATGACACTCAGGCAGACGCGAACCTCGCTCATACATTCCCGGCGAGAATTCAAATCGGGCGTCTGCCCGGTAAACCCCGGGCGGTGATCTCCCATCCCGGCTTCTATCACGAAAGATATACGGTTCACCCATCTGATGGCAACGTCGGCTGTCTCACATCTCAAAACGGCGCCGATAACGTTGTCTTATCGCC
>DASQFG010000292.1:0-1725 GCA_035633315.1 Nakamurella sp.
GTGCCCTGACAACCTCACGACCGGACGGTGCGTCGCCGCTGACATCGCGCGGGTCGAATTCCGCCTGCGCGATTGGCATGGCTGATGCCGCCGCGTTGCCGACGACAACGCGGCACGTCTTGGTGGACTTGGCGGCCCGGGAGAGCGATGGCCAGGACGGCGGGACCGTGGTCCGCCCCAGCTCGGCCGGCATGGTCGTGGCGGCGACTGAGCGTTCGGGGCGGGGGGCGGGACCGCGGAGCACAGGGTCGTGGGCCAGGGCAGGGTTGGGTATCCGGCCGCCCCGAGATCGGCCGGATACCTGAACCGTCCGTGTGCGGGGGCCGCGGGCACCCCGGTTCGCTATCGGCGCCTGCAACGCCAGCAAGTGCAACGACGAGGTCACCGGCTGGCTGCGGCGAAAACGGTTCGACGAGCGCGCCTTCCTGCTGCGCCACCTCGAGATCACGGCTGCGCTGGTGCTGCGGTTCCCGGCCGAGCCAACCGTCCGTCCACCCGCACAGTGATCGCACTGATCGACGACGCGAGAGTGGCAGTGATTTAGATGATCGAACACTCAGCTATCACCGAGATCACTGCGTGGTGCATACTGGATCCATGACCGCCTCCCTGGAATTCGTGACGCTGAACGGCAGCGAGGCCAAGGCCGTGCTCGCCAACCACGTCGAGCTCCGCCCGGACGGCGAGGTGATCGCGGTGGCGGTGCCCGCAGACCTGGCCCCGGAGGTCCAGGCGGTGCTGCGCAGCCTCGCCGACAGCCCCGACGCCGGCCGGGCCGCACGGCTGCTCATCGAACACCTCACGCCCCAACGACCCCTGAGCCGGGGAGCGGTCCTGCAGGCACACCGGAACTCGGTCGCCCGCGACGCCCTGGCCGCCGAATTCGGCTTGCTGTCCAGCAGCGACGTCGCCGAGCGGTCCATGTCCGCCGCCCGCAACGCGGGGGCCACGGCAGCCCGGTGGCGCGCCGCCGGGCGCATATTCGCCGTCACCAGCGGGGGCAAGGCGGCCTTGTTCCCCGGATTCCAGTTCGACGCCGGCGGGCAACCCGTCCCGGTCATCGCCGACATCCTCGCCACGCTGGCCGACCGGTTGGATCCGTGGTCGCTGGCGCTGTGGTTCACCGGCGACAATCCTCGCCTCGGCGGACTGCGACCGGTCGACACATTGAACGGCGACCCGGACGCGGTCCTGGCCGCCGCTCGGGCACTCGCCGACGACCTGACGTGAACCCAGCACCCGATAGCAGCAGAGGCGTCCCGCCGCCCACCCCGATCCCGCCTTTCCCGACGGATGCCGACCCGTTGATCGGCGTCTGGCCCGCCGGCAAGGACATTGTCCGGGTGTACGACGCGCTGCACAGTCCCCGAGGGTTCTGGGGCGGCACACCCACCCGCCCCGGCCGGTTCCACCCGTTCACCCCTGCCGGGGCACCCGGTCCGGTCCCGGTGCTGTACGGATCGGACCGGCTCGCCGGCGCCATCTCCGAAACCGTGTTCCACGACGTCCCCGCCCGCGGCACCAAACACGTGCCCCGCGCGACGCTGCGCCGGAAACTGGCCGTCGCCCTGACAGCCACCCGGAACCTGCGATTGGCCGACCTCACCGGCTACGGCTTGCGCCGGCTCGGCGCCACCCGCGCCGAGATCATCGACTCCGACCCGCGCAGCTACCCGCACACCGCCGGGTGGGCGCGCGGCCTGCACGCCCACCGCGAGCACCTCG
>DASQFG010000293.1:0-2888 GCA_035633315.1 Nakamurella sp.
CCCTTCGGATTGCGCCGTACCACGCGCGCGCCGCTGTTACTCGCGTTGCACGGCTGCTCTCAGAACTCGGTGGATTTCGCCACCAGCACCCGGTTCAACCAATTGGCCGACCAGCACGGGTTCGTCGTGGTGTATCCGGAACAAACGCCGTCGCACAACCCGCTGCGTTGCTGGAACTGGTTCCGCCCTGCGCACCAATTCCGGTCGCAGGGCGAACCGGCAATTCTCGCCGGGATCGTGCGCCGCGTGGCTGCCGAGACCGCGGCGTGGCGCATCGACCCGAGCCGGATGTACGTCACCGGCCTTTCTGCCGGTGGTGCGATGGCGGTGGTACTGGCGGCGACGTATCCGGAAATGTTCGCCGCCGTCGGGGTTCATTCCGCGCCGCCGTATCGATCAGCGTCCAGCCCGACCAACGCCTTGCTGGCCATGCGGGGCAGGACCTCCGCGCCTGGATTGAACGCTGTCGCGCCGATGCCGCCGATGATTGTCTTCCAAGGGACCATGGACGGTACGGTCGATGCGGGCAACGCGCAGCGCATCGCCGATCAGTGGCTGGCGACGCAGGCCGGTGTGACCGGCGCAGGCGCCGCCGGTTCGCCTCGGAGAAGGACCACCGACCCGGCCAGGCCGGCAACGTCACGCAGTCGCCGCGGGTACCGGGTGAGCCGATGGTCGTTGCCGCGTGGTCGCAGCGGGCTGGAGGTGTGGCTGGTGGCCGGGCTGGGCCACGCTTGGTCGGGTGGTTCCTCGGGCCAGTCCTTCAGTGATCCCCGGGGCCCGCGGGCCAGCACCACGATGTGGCGGTTCTTCAGCAAGCACCGTGCCGTTCCGGTGGTCACGTTGGCCGCTTCGTCGAGGGCAGGCTGAGGATTGCTGTCCGGCGTTGCGGGGCGACGCGCGCCGTTCGCGCGGGGCGAAGCGAGGCAGTGACATCCGGATTCGGGACCTTCGACCGTAGCCGGGTTGCGCGGACGCGCGCATGGTGGAGCGCGAGGTGTGGGCTGCGACATGACGAAGGTGCACATGAACAGTCGAGTGCCACCGGCATTGGGGCTACCGGAGACGGGGGTGGAAACCGTGCTGCGCGCGGCCGGGCGAGCGCCGTCGCTGCACAACGTCCAACCGTGGCGGTTCCGGGTCGAACCCGACGTCATCGAGTTGCATGCCGACCCGACGCGCCGGCTGCCCGCCACCGATCCCGAGGACCGGGAATTGCGCTTGTCCTGCGGCGCAGCGCTTTTCAATCTCCGAGTGGCGTTGCAGGCGGCCGGCGTGCAGCCCAGGGTGACCTCACCGCCTGCGGCGCACGGCGGTACCAGATTGGACATGAACCCAGGCCCGCTGGCGGAGATCCGCCGGGCCGGCGCGACCGTGCCGTCCGCTCAGATCAGCCGCCTGATGGAGGCGATCAACACCCGCCGCACCAACCGGCGTCCCTTCCTGGAGGCCGCGGTGCCCGAGGCGGACCGCGCCCGGCTGACCGGCGCGGTGGAGGTCGTCGGGGGCCGGCTGGTGCAATTGACCGACCCCAAGCAGCGGGAAGCCGTCCGGCGGCTGATGGTGCAGGCCCACCGCACGCAGCGTGCGGATCCCGCTATCCGGGCCGAATTCGCCGCCTGGATCGGTCGGGAGCGCTCCAGCGCCGACGGCGTTCCGGCGGCGACCGCGGGACTGACTCCCGAGGAGGGCGACGAATGGGTGCTGCGCGACTTCGGTCAGGGCACCGGCCCGCGTCGGCCACCGGGCAAGGACTACGAACGTGATCCGCTGGTCGTCGTGGTCTGCTCCTACTACGACGGTTCGCTCGCCGAACTGCAGGCCGGCGAGGCGTTGCAGAGCCTGTTGCTGACCGCCACGACCCTGGGGCTCGCCTCGTCGTTCATGTCGCAGATCATCGAGGTGCCGCAGGCGCGCGCCGAAATGCGGCAGATCCTCGGGCCCGGCCTTGTTCCTCAGGCGATCATCCGGCTCGGCTACGGGTCACCCGTAGCGGCATCGAAGCGGCGCCCGGTGTCCGACCTGCTGCTGACGGCGGCGGCCGGCACTTCAGCCTGACGGGTGGGTCCGGTCACTGGGCACTGGTCGGTGCGACCTTCGGAAACTCCTTGTTGGACAGTGGTTTTCGGGAGATTCGGGAGGACGGACCGGGTCAGCCGACCATGCCCGCTGGGTGGTAGGGGACATCGACGAGCCTGCAATACCTGGAGCACTCCAGGTAGTAGGGAGTGCGGTGCCGCCTGCCTCCCTGTCGTGAATTCGAACCATGTGGCGCCTCCGCAGCTGACACCGCCAGTCTCGGCGCGGCACCAGGAAGCCCTGATCTCCGCCGGAGTAGCGCGCTCGCCGCAGAGCGCCTGACCCGCGCCAGAAACTCAGCGCACTCCGAGTTGCCGCCGCTTCGGCAAGAAATACATCCCCCCTGCCAATTCCTCTCGGAATCGCACCCGGTCAGCGAGAACGAGCCTCCACACGCCCCATTCCACGAGCCACCGAGTGACCAGCGGCGGCCGCCAGTCGCTCATGACGATGCCCCACTCGTCCATGGCCGCGGCGTTCAACACGGCCTGCACTGCACGCGGCCGTCCTGGGTGTGGTGTCGTCCCGCACGAAGACGGGATGGCCGGTGGCAACCACGGTTATCGCCCGATTCCGGTCGCCGGGCCGCCGCGTGTGGTGCACGCCGTCGCGCGTGGAGCACCCTCTCCGTGGCCCGAAATGTCGGTTTCCGGGGAGTGTCGGTGGCGTGGTCTAGCGTTCTATTCATGGAGCCGATCAGCGACATCGAGCACGCCACCGCGGTGGCGGGGTCGGTGTGTGCTGGGTTGGATGCGTTGCGGGGCAGCGCGTTCTGGAAGATCGACGAGGACGACCTGCTGACGTTGGCG
>DASQFG010000294.1:0-3255 GCA_035633315.1 Nakamurella sp.
AGGTCGCCGCGCACGCTGGGCAGCAGGTGGTATCCGCGGAGTGCGGGGAGATCGACGAGCTGGTCGATCAACGTCAGTCCGACGCTGGGCCCGTACGCCATGCTCAATGCCACCGCGCGATTCAGCTCGACCACCGGCGAGCCGCTGATCCGGGCCAATTGCTCGTACAGCGCCGCGATGCGCACCCAGTCGGTCTCGTCGGCGGTGCGCGTTCCCGCGTGGCAGGCGGCGATTGCTGCCTGAAGCGTGTACGGACCCGGGTCGGCACTCAGCGTTTCGGCACGCTCCAGCGCCGCCAGACCGCGCCGCAGGTGGGTGGAATCCCAGCGGCTCCGGTCCTGATCCAGCAGCAGCACCGGCTCCCCGTCCGGTCCGGTGCGGGCGCCCAGCCTGGACGACTGCAGTTCCATCAGTGCCGAGAGCCCGTGCACCTCAGGGTCTTTCGGGACCAGCGCGGTCAGGATGCGGCCGAGCCGGATGGCCTCGTCACACAACGCCGGCCGCATCCAGTCGTCGCCTCCTGTCGCCGAGTAGCCCTCGTTGAACAGCAGGTAGACCACCACCAGCACGGCCGCCAGCCGGTCGCGCCGCTCCGCGGCATCGGGCTCCTCCAGGGCCGCGCGGGCGTCGGCCAGCGTGCGTTTGGCCCGAACCACCCGTTGCGCGATGGTTGCCTCGGAGGTCAGGAACGACCGGGCGATCTCCCGGGTCGTCAGCCCGCCGACCAGCTTCAGCGTCAGCGTGGTCTGCGCCTCCGTGGTCAGCGACGGGTGGCAGCAGACGAACATCAGCCGTAATACGTCGTCCTCGACGTGGTCGAGGGCGGAGGCGAAATCGGGCATGATCACCTCGCCTGCCTGGTCCCGCCCGATGGCGGTGTAGCTGCGATCCCGGCGCTCGCCCTGCCGGAACTGGTCGATGGCGCGGCGCTTCGCGGCCGTCATCAGCCAGGCTGCCGGGTTGTTCGGGATGCCCTCGTCGGGCCACTGCGCGAGCGCGGCGACGAGTGCGTCCTGCGCGAGATCCTCGGCCATCCCGACGTCACGGACGATGCGGACCAGGGCGGCGATCAGCCGGGTCGACTCGATCCGCCAGACGGCCTCGATCGCGCGCTTGGCCGACGGCGCCTGATGTTCGGACGGTTCGGACTGTTCGGGTGGTCCGGGGCGAGTGGATTGCGCTGGGGTGCTCTGCTCGATCACGACATCGATCAGAGCACCCCGCGACGGCACCGGGCAACGAAACCGGGCCAACCACGCCGGGCCATCGACACCGTCCCCCGTCGGTCAGGCCGGCACGTCCACCGGATTCACGAACAGCTGCCGCACCTCGCAGCTGCCCTCCCACCCGGGCCAGTTGTCCAGGTGGATCTGCAGCAGGCGCCGGGCCAGCTCGATCGCCTCGTCCTTGGACCGGACCTCGATCACCGCGTACCCGCCGATGAGCTCCTTGGCCTCGGTGAACGGACCGTCGTGGGTGGTGATCGACCCGTCGGCCAGCGACACGATCGCGCCCTGCTCGCTGGACCCCAGACCGCCCTGCTCGACCAGGGTCCCGTTCACCGCTCCCTCCACCGCGAACTGACCCATCGCCTCGAACAGCGCCGGTGTGGGCGGCCCGTAGGGCATGGACTCGTCGGACTTGATGAACGTCATGAAACGCATGGTGTTCCTCCTTCTCGATGCGGCCGGCCTTGGTGGCGGCCAACGCAGTCACGTCGACCGGCGGTGCCGGTTCTCGACATCGGTCAGCAAGATCTTTTTCGGGACTTGCGTCGGAATCTTCGGAGGGTGGGTGTCGAGAACGAACGAGGTGGGTTGACGTGGGAGTGAACGCCGCACCACCCGAATCCAGCACCGCCTCCACACCGCATGGAAGGACTCGACCATGACGAACAGCACCAGCAGTATCACCACCAGCACCGGCCCGTCCACGACGTCAACCCGCCTGCTGCTCGGCGCGGGCGTCGTCGCCGGACCCATCTTCGTCGTCACCGCGGGCGTGCAGGCAGCGACGCGCCACGGTTTCAGCCTGTCCCACCAGCCGCTGAGCATGCTGTCCATGGGGGACCTGGGCTGGATCCAGATGGCGGCGTCACTCACCAAGGGCCGCAGCGGCTTCCATCAGCATCCAGCCGGAGAGCTGCACCGACAGGTCCCGCTCGGCCCGCCGTTCGCGACCGTGCTCCGACGGCAGCCGGGCCGGGTGGGACCAGTCGGCACCGAACAGCGGCGCTCCGTCGACGAACGCGGCGTTCGACCATGCCGCCGCGGCGGACTCCAGCACCAGCCTCCGGGCCAGCGACCGCGCCGTGAGATCGGCGCGGTCCGAGACGGGCAGTTCGGCGGCGACGAGCGCCAGGTAGCGGGCCAGAATGCCGGTGAACAAGCCGGAGTCGCCGCCCGCGTGCCCGGCCAGCACACCGGAACCGGACGACAGATGACGGTCGACCGCGGCCACCAGTCGGTGGATCCGATCCCGCGCTCGGATGGTTCTTGAGGTCACCTCGAGTTCGGCGCCCAGCACGACGCCTTGGCAGTAGCTGTAGACGACCTTCTCGATCTGCCCCGGCCGCAGCCCGTCCCAGATCAGCCCGGTGTCCGGGTCACGGAGCCGCGCGTCGATCCAGTCCACCGTGGCCACCGCGCGGTCGAGATGGCCGGTGCGGGCCAGCAGGATCGCGGCCGGCCCGTTGGCCGGGGCGTTCTTGAACTCGTCACCGCGCCGCCAGGGGATGCCGCCGCCTTCCGCGTCGGACCAGGCGGTGACGATCTCGGTGGTCAGCCGCCGGATCACCGGTCCGTGGTCGGTGCCGAGACGATCATCGCAACGCAGCAGGGCCAGGGCGAGCCAGGCCATGTCGTCGTAGTAACGGTTCGTCCAGCTGCCCAGGTTGCGGATCCTGATGCCGCGCACCAGGGCGACGATCCGGCTCCGGCGATCCGCCCGCGGATCGCGGATCTCGGCGTCCAGCAGGCAGTCCAGCAGGTGCGCCTGCCACCAGTAGTTCCAGGCGAGGAAGAGCCGATGGGAGACCGGCGGCGGCGAGTTGTTCAGGCCGAGGGCGGTGGTCGGGATGCCCCACAGCCGGCGCAAAGACCGGCCGGTCACCGCACGTTCGGCGCGATCCGCCCTAGAGGCCCGATCGGCCCACCAGGCGCCGCCCCCCCGCTCGGCCCGTTCGGCCGCCGGGACCGGAGGTTCCCCCGTCACGCCGGCTCAGTCGTCGTAGAGCTGCGAGCGGTCGAACCCGTC
>DASQFG010000295.1:0-4687 GCA_035633315.1 Nakamurella sp.
CAGCGCGGGCGGGCAGATTCGCACCGGGGCGCGGGTGACGTCCGTGGAGATCGCGCACGGCCGGGCCGCCGGCGTCCGGTGCGCAGACGGGACAACAGTACGGGCGCGTCATGGCATTCTGGCCGACGTCAGCGCGCCGTCGTTGTACCGCGATCTGGTTGGGCTGGAACGGCTTCCACCGGTCTTCGCCCGCCGGCTGGACCGGTTCCAGTGGGACCACGCGACTCTCAAGGTCAATTGGGCGCTGGACCGTCCGGTGCCGTGGACCGCGGCCGGTGGCCATGGCGCGGGCACCGTGCACCTGGGTGTCGACACCGACGGCTTCAGCCGATTCGCCGCGGACCTGGCGGCCGGCAGGCTGCCGGAGCGCCCCTTCATGCTCTTCGGCCAGATGACCACGTCCGACCCGACGCGCTCGCCGGCCGGCACCGAGTCGGTCTGGGCCTACACGCACGTGCCCAACGGCGTCGACTGGCCCGCCGGCCCACTGGCCGAGCACGTCGACCGCGTGCAACAGAGCATCGAAAGGCACGCGCCGGGCTTCGGGGCCAGCATCGTGGGTCGGCACGTCCAGACCCCGGCCGACCTGCAGGCCGCGAACGCCAACCTGATGGGCGGCGCCACCAACGGCGGCACCGCCCGCATCCACCAGCAGTTGTTCTTCCGCCCCACCGCAGGCACCGGGCGCGCCGAAACACCTGTCCCTGGGCTGTTTCTGGCCAGCGCATCGGCCCACCCGGGTGGCGGCGTGCACGGCGCCTGCGGATGGAACGCCGCGCTGGCGGCCCTGCGGGCCCAGGGTCGCACCGGTGCTGTGCGCCGCCGACTCACTCGGACCGCATGGGCGCGGCTGCTGCGCCATCCACCGCGCTGATTTCTCCATCTGAATCCCCGCCAGCGACGGTGGGTTCGCGGCGCTCAGCGGTTCTCGAGACCACCATGTCGTCGCCGGCTGAGAGGATCAGCACGGAAAACCCCTTCGCAGCGAACGCCTTTCGGCCGATCCACCATCGTCAGCCGGACAGTCTAGGCCGACGACCTCAGTTTGTGACAGAGCGGCACCGTACTGCCGCGCCAGTCACAGCGGTGGGTCGGCACCGACCGCACACCATGATCCAGGGATCGTGACCACTCCCCAGCCCAGCTCCGGGCATTCCCGGTAGCCGCGAATGCGTTGGCGGACAAAGGACAGCAACGATTCGGGGTCATGTCGTTGCCCGACGACGTTGACGGCATCGGGACCGAACCGGCCGGAAGGGCACGGCCGGCACAGAGATCCGGGGAGGGCGGCCGAGAACCCCCGAGAACCCCCGAGGGGCGCCGGGTTGCCACTCCATCGGTGTGCGCACCGCCATTCGCCCCGGCAGGTCGAGGTTCTCGCCCATGCCGATCTCCTCGCCGTGGAACAGTGACGGAGTACCGGGCAGCGAGAGCATCAGGCTGTAGACCAGCCAGATCCGGCGCTGGTCGCCGTCCAGCAAGGCTGGGCAGCCGTCGGCGCAGGCCGCGACCGTAGACCTACCTGCATGTCCTGCTCCGGCCCGACTGCAGCGAAGACCTCCTGCGGTTCGGCTCCGCTGAGCTGGTCCAGGGTGCGGATAGAACGGCATCAGCCACACGACGTGACGCCGAGATCGACCAGGTGGTCAAGGCGTTCGGACAGGCTGGCGCCGACACCGACACCGTCGCCGCTCGAGTCGTAGAAGGTCTGCACGTCAAGGCAGTAGATGACGGCAGTCTTCCACCACAGATCACCGGCCCGTGGGAGGTGGGGAAGTCCATTGTGACCATGCATTGGTGGTTTCCCGGGCGTGCGCGGCGCAAACCTGCACACCGGCATCCTGGTTCACCGTCGGACATGATGTGCCATGATCTCGGACGGACGCGGCGTGGCTGCCGTGCTGGCGAAGGACCCGGCCGGGGTGCGCCGGCTGACCCCGCAGCAGGCCGCCGCCGCGTCCGGCGCGTTGCTGATCGACACCCGCACCGAGTCCCAACGCCGCCATCAGGGCGAGTTGCCGGGAGAGATCGTCATCGACCGGACAATCCTGGAGTGGCGACTCGATCCGTCGAGCGGCGCCAGTATCCCGGAGGCCACCGGCTACGACCTGGAGATCATCGTGGTCTGCCGCCAGGGGTACAGCTCGATCCTGGCCGCGGGCCGCCTGCGCGCGGTCGGGTTGTGGCGCGCCACCGACATGATCGACGGCGTCGAAGGGTGGCTCGCCGCGGGGCTGCCGCTGACGGGCGGCCCGGCGGACGCGCGGATCTGAGGTCCTTCCCCGAACCGCGCCGCGATGCCGGCCGTCATGGGTCCGCCGCTGCCGGTCGCGGGGAAACGCGTTGCGCTACGGATGTTCTCGGCGGGCGACGTTGGCGACACCCGCGGCGTCACCTGCTCGAAGCACCGGGCAAGGAAGAGCTGCCATGCCGGAGCATTGACCAGCCGACGGATGCGCTCCTTCTCGCTCCCGCAAGGACTCTGTCGACGGTGTTGAGCCGCCGGTCGGGAAACCGTTGGGGTCCGCACCAGACCATCCGCCGCCGGGGTGAGGGTGAGTCGGCGTCCGGCTTGCCGCGGGGATGCGATACTCGCCCATGGCGTCGTCGCAGCGGTGGCGCCCACGGGCGCGTAGCTCAGCGGGAGAGCACCCGGTTTACACCCGGGCGGTCGGCGGTTCGAACCCGTCCGCGCCCACCGAATCGTCGGCCACCTGACGCTCAGCGGAGCGACGTGCCCTGCGCTCAGCGCGACGGCTGATCCGGGCGGCGAACCGCCGGCCCAGCGGGTCACCGGTCCGGGCGATCAACGGTCCGACGACCGCCAGGATCAGCACGTACGCGGCGGCCAGCGCCGCCAGGCCGGGTGCGACGATGCCCGAGCCGGTGGCCAGGCCCGCGATGACGATGTTGAACTCGCCGCGGGACACGATCGCGGTGCCGGCCCTGACCTGCCCGGCCGGTCCGATTTTCGCCCGGCGGGCCGCCCACATGCCGACGCCGATCTTGGTCAGCGTGGTCACCACGGCCAGCGCGATCGCGGGCAGCAGCATCGTCGGAATGTCCGACGGGTCCGTGCGCAGGCCGAAGAAGACGAAGAACACCGCGGCGAACAGGTCCCGCAACGGCGAGAGCACGGCCCTGGCGCTGTCCGCGACCCTTCCCGACAGCGCGATGCCGACCAGGAACGCGCCCACCGCCTCGGAGACCTGCAGGCTCTGTGCGATCCCGGCAACCAGCAGCGCGAGCCCGAAAACGATGAGCAGCAGCACTTCCTGGTTCTCGGAGAAGACGAACCTGCCAAGGGTCCGGCCGAAGCGGAGCGCGATCACCAGCGCGACGGTGATCGCGGCCAGCGCGACAGCCACCGAGACCGCGCCCACCGCGAAACTCACTCCGGCCAGCATGGCGGTCAGCACCGGCAGGTAGAGGGCCATCGACAGGTCCTCGAGCACCAGCAGGGACAGCACCACGGGCGTTTCCCGGTTGCCCAGCCTGCCCAAATCGGCCAGCACCTTGGCGGTGATCCCGGAACTGGTTGCGTACGTGACGCCCGCCATCGCGACCACCGCCGGAATCGGCCAGCCCAAGATCATGCCGATGACGGCACCGGGGGCCCCGTTCACCACGATGTTGACCACGCCGGCCGGCGCCTGCTGACGCAGGTTCGTGGTCAGTTCCGATGCCGAATACTCCAGGCCCAGCAGCAACAGCAGCAGGACAACGCCGATCTCTGCCCCGGTGCCGATGAATTCCTCGCTGGCCGCCAGCGGGATCAGGCCGCCGTTGCCAAAGGCCAGACCCGCCAACAGGTAGAACGGGATCGGCGAGAGTCCGATGCGCCCTGCCAGCCGGCCCAGCAGGCCGAGGGCCAGCACCACCGTGCCGAGTTCGATCAGCAGGACGCCTGTTTCCACCGCCGGCTCCGTTCTCTGGCCGATGAGCGCGAATGATCCGCTATTGGTCCGGGTGCATCGGAGGTGAGCTGGGCCGGGTAACGTCCGCCGGACGTCGCATCACGTCAGTCGTCGACGATCTGCCGCAGGTTCTCGATTCCCTCGGGCGTGCCGACGACCACCAGCGTGTCGCCGCCGCGCAGCACCGTCTCAGGGCTGGGGGAGGGGATCACGTCCTTGTCGCGCATCAGCGCGACGATCGTTGCACCGGTGCGGGTCCTGGCTCGGGTCGCGCCCACCGTCAAACCGTCGTACCGGGATCCGTGAGCGATCCGGACCTTGCCGGTCGCCAGGCTGCTGATCTGCTCGCTCAGCGAGGCCAGTTTCTCCACGATCCGGCCGCTGCCCAGGAACTGCGCCAGCGCGTCGGCCTCCGCGGCGGACATCTGCAGGACCTGGCTGCACGAGTCGGGGTCGTCCTTGCTGAACACCACCAGATCACGGTTGCCGTTGCGATGGCTGACGACGCCGACCCGTCGGCCACCGTCGGTCAGGAAATCGTGCCGCACCCCGATGCCGGGCAGCTTCGTCTCGATGACATCGACATCGTCGTCGAACATGATCGCGTCTCCCTTCGCTGCGCCGCCGCCCGGTCGTCGTCCGTCCCGGGTTGATCAGGGTTCGACCGGACGTGCTGCAGCACAGCTGATGCAACAACCAACCGGCCCAGAGTAGTCCGCGGGGTCGTCCAGGTGAGCGACCGTTGATCTCTGAACGACCGGGCCGCGTTC
>DASQFG010000296.1:0-4310 GCA_035633315.1 Nakamurella sp.
ATGTGACCGGGCTCATACCTACCAGGGGTATCCCCGTCTCCAGACGATACCCTGCGGGGGTATGGTGTGTGGAGGGGCAGCTGGCACAGCGGAGGAGGTCCTGGATGGACGAGCAGCACGCCCACTACGGGTACATCCAGAGCAAGGACGACTACCTCAAACGGCTGCGCCGCATCGAAGGTCAGGCTCGGGGACTGCAGCGGATGGTCGCGGACGAGAAGTACTGCATCGACATCCTCACCCAGGTGGCCGCGATGACGAAGGCGCTGCAATCGGTGGCGCTGGGACTGCTGGACGATCACTTGAGCCACTGTGTGGTGGAAGCCGCGGCCGCAGGCGGACCGGAGGCCGACGCGAAGGTCAAGGAAGCCTCGGAAGCGATCGCCCGGCTGGTCCGCTCGTAGCCGGCGAAACCGGCCCTCCCACAGGATTTTCGCTCAGTCCGGTCGATTCGGGCCGCGAAACTGCACACCTAAGAAACTCTGCAAAGGGACGTGACCAGATGAGCACCAGTACCTTCACCGTCATAGGAATGACCTGCGGCCACTGCGTCCGCTCCGTCACCGAGGAGGTGTCGGAGATCCCCGGCGTGCTGGACGTCCAGGTCGATCTGGGCACCGGCCGGTTGACCATGACCAGCTCGGCGCCGCTGGAGGAGAGCGCGGTGCGCGGCGCGGTGGAGGAGGCCGGCTACCAGCTGGCGGCGGCCTGACCGTTCGGCGGCCCGTGCCGGGTTCCGCGCGGCGGGTAAGGCCGGACAAGGATCGAACGCTGACGGAGCACAGTGCGTCACAACCCACCTGGGCTACCGCGAGCATCGCGGCCGTGCAGGGCAGTGGAGGAAGAGCAGATGAAGACCGCCGTCACCATCGGTGGATACGGCCTGGGTTTGCTGGCGTTGTTCGGCGCCGCCTTCGGGGTTGGCGCTGTGCTGGCTCCCGGCACCCTGGCCGACAAGCCGGGCGCGGTCTCCGAAGATCACGGCGCCATGACGGCCGGCGGCGCCGCCGAATCCGCCGAACCAACCCCGGGCGGGCTGGTGGTTTCCCAGGACGGCTACACCCTGGTTCTCGCGGACCGGACGCTGCCGGCCGGTGCTCAGGTGCCGTTGCGGTTCACCGTCACCGGTCCCGATGGCTCCCCGGTGACGGCGTACCGGACCGAGCACGACAAGGAACTGCACCTGATCGCTGTCCGGCGCGATCTCACCGATTTCCAGCACGTGCACCCGTTCCGCGGCGCGGACGGCACCTGGAGCGTCCCGCTGAACCTGCTGTCGGCGGGGGAGTACCGGATCTTCGCGGACTTCACCCCGGTGGGGCACGACAGCGGGCTCGTCCTCGGCGCCGACCTCTCGGTGCCGGGCGACTACGCGCCGCGGCCGCTGCCCACACCCGCGTCGACCGCCGAGCTCGCTGACGGCTACGCCGTCGCGCTGCAGGGTGCGTTGGTGCCCGGTCAGTCCTCGGGGTTGACGCTCACTGTCACCAATGACGGCGCGCCGGTGACGGATCTCGACCCCTACCTGGCCGCGTACGGCCACCTGGTCGCCCTGCGCGCCGGGGACCTGGCCTACCTGCACGTGCACCCCGCAGGCGAGCCGGGCGACGGCACCACCGCGGCCGGTCCGGCCATCACCTTTGACGCGGACGTCCCGACCAGCGGTGACTACCGGCTGTACCTGGACTTCCAGCACCACGGCGTGGTGCGCACCGCCGCCTTCACCGTGCACGCCGGCGCGCCCAACCCGACAGCGCCGACCGCACCGAGGCACGGGGAGGGCGGATGACGCCGACCGTGCGCCCCGACGAGAGTTCGGTCGCGGGCGCCCGCGAGCTCGAACTGACCATCGGCGGAATGACCTGCGCGTCCTGCGCGTCGCGCATCGAACGCAAGCTGAACAAGCTCGACGGCGTCACCGCGACCGTCAACTACTCCACCGAGAAGGCCAGGGTCAACTTTCCCGACCGGGTGACGCCGGACGAGTTGGTGTCGGTCGTCGAGCAGGCCGGGTACACCGCTCGACTTCCCGAGCCGCCGCGTCCGACGGCCGACGACGCGTTGCCGGAGCAGGACCCGGCGGCGGTCCTGCGCCGGAAGCTGATCATCTGCACGATGCTGACCGTTCCGGTGGTCGCCACGGCGATGATCCCCGCGCTGCAGTTCACCTACTGGCAGTGGCTGTCGCTGACCCTGGCCGCCCCGGTAGTGGTGTGGGGCGGATGGCAGTTCCACGTCGCGGCCTGGACCAACCTGCGGCACGGTGCCGCGACCATGGACACGCTCATCTCCATCGGCACGCTGGCCGCGTTCGGGTGGTCGCTGTACGCACTGTTCTTGGGCACGGCCGGCATTCCCGGCATGACGCATCCGTTCGAGATCACCGTCTCGGGTTCGAACGGCCTCGGGAACATCTATCTGGAAGCGGCCGCCGGGGTCACCACGTTCATCCTGGCCGGCCGGTACCTGGAAGCAAAGGCCAAGCGCCGGTCCGGTGCCGCGCTGCGCGCGCTGATGACGTTGGGCGCCAAGGACGTCACGGTCCTGCGCGGGGGGAGAGAGGAACGGATTCCGACCGACACCCTGGTGGTGGACGACCTTTTCGTGGTGCGGCCGGGGGAAAAGATCGCCACCGACGGGCTGATCACCGAGGGTTCGTCGGCGGTGGACGCCGCGATGCTCACCGGCGAGTCGGTGCCCGTGGAGGTCGGCGTCGGCGATCGGGTGGTTGGCGCAACGGTCAACGCGGGCGGTCGGCTGGTGGTCCGCGCCACCCGGGTCGGGACGGACACCCAACTCGCCCAGATGGCCCGGATGGTCCAGGACGCGCAGAACGGCAAGGCGGAGGTCCAACGGCTGGCCGACCGGATCTCTGCGGTCTTCGTGCCGATCGTGATCGCCCTCGCGGTGGCCACCCTCGGCTTCTGGCTGGGCGCCGGCGCCGGTGCGGCGGCCGCCTTCACCGCGGCGGTCGCGGTGCTGATCATCGCCTGCCCGTGCGCCCTGGGCCTGGCCACGCCGACGGCGCTGATGGTCGGTACCGGACGGGGAGCTCAGCTCGGCATCCTGATCAAGGGCCCCGAGGTCCTCGAATCGACCCGCCGGGTCGACACCATCGTGCTGGACAAGACCGGCACCGTCACCACCGGCCGGATGTCCCTGATCGACGTGGTGGCCGCCGCCGGCGAGGATGCCGACGAGGTGCTCCGCCTGTCGGGGGCGCTGGAGAACGATTCGGAGCATCCCATAGCGCAGGCCATCGCGGCGGGCGCGACGGAGCGCACCGGTGATCTCCCGCGCGCGGAGGGTTTCGCTGCGGTGGCCGGACTCGGCGTGCAGGGGGTCGTCGACGGACACGCCGTCGTCGTGGGCCGGCCGCAACTGCTCGCCGATTGGTCGCTGACCCTACCGGCGGAACTCGAGATGGCATGGGCCGCAGCACAAGCGCGGGGCCGCACCGTTGTCGCGGTGGCCTGGGACGGCAGGCCGCGTGGCATTCTCACGGTCGCCGACGCGGTGAAACCCACGTCGGCACAGGCGATCCGCGAACTCCGCGGGCTGGGGCTCACCCCGATCCTGCTGACCGGCGACAACCCGACGGTGGCGCGGTCGGTCGCCGACGAGGTGGGCATCGATGTGGGTCCGGACACGGTGATCGCCGGCGTCCTGCCGGCCGAGAAGGTCGAGGTGATCAAGCGCCTGCAGGCAGCCGGCCGGGTCGTCGCGATGGTCGGCGACGGCATCAACGACGCGGCCGCGCTCGCTCAGGCCGACCTGGGCCTCGCGATGGGGACCGGAACGGACGTCGCCATCGAGGCCTCGGATCTGACGCTGGTGCGTGGTGACCTGCGGGCGGCGGCGGACGCGATCCGGCTCGCCCGGCGCACGCTGGCCATCATCAAGGGCAACCTGTTCTGGGCGTTCGCCTACAACGTGGCGGCAATACCGCTGGCGGCGGCGGGTTTGCTCAACCCGATGCTGGCGGGTGCTGCGATGGCTTTCTCGTCGGTGTTCGTGGTGTCGAACAGCCTACGGCTGCGCCGATTCGCCCCGCTGAGCGTCGATTCCGCAACCCGCTGATCCAAGCCTGAAGGCGACGGCGGCGGGCGGCGTCGATCAGGCTGAGATGACCGGAGCGGCCGGCGGCGTGCTGCCCAGCGCGGAGCAGCACGCCGCCGGTCACGTCATCAGTTGTTGAATTCCTTGCCCTTCTCGGCAACCGTGTCGACGACCGAGTCCACCTGGTCGGGCGTCTTGTCCTTGATGGCGCCGGCGACCTGGTCGATCCGCTCGTCGGTGAGCAGACCCTT
>DASQFG010000297.1:0-6247 GCA_035633315.1 Nakamurella sp.
GCACCCAGCGGTGACACGACCTTCGAGGGCGCCGGGTTCGCCTGTGCGACGTGCGATCTGCGGTCGTCGGGATCGACCGCGCAGGGCAAGGTCATGGAGCGGTGGATCGCCGACCACAACTCCAAGTGCGGCGGCAACCTCAACGCCTACGGGGCCGTCGAGCTGACCGCGGAGCCCGCGGGCAAGGCGGTGGCCGCGGCCACCGTGTCCGGCACCGGTAGCGACCTGTCGCTGAAGCTCGACGCTCGTGCCGTTTCCCCGTCGCCCCCACCCGCCCGTTGATCTTCCCTTACGCCCAGAAAGTACCGAACTGATATGGCCAAGCGCATCGACGTCGAGAACGTCAACGTGTTCTACGGCGATTTCCTGGCTGTCGAGGGCGCGTCGATCAACATCGCGCCGTTGACCGTCACCGCATTCATCGGCCCGTCCGGATGCGGAAAGTCGACATTCCTGCGCATTCTCAACCGGATGCACGAGGTCATTCCCGGCGGTCGCGTCAGCGGGAAGGTGCTGCTGGACGGAGAGGATCTCTACGGCCCCGGAGTCGACCCGGTCAACGTCCGCCGCACCGTCGGCATGGTGTTCCAGAAGGCGAACCCATTCCCGACGATGTCCATCTACGACAACGTGATCGCCGGGTACAAGATCGCCGGCACCCGGAGGTCGAAGAACGAGATGGACGACATCGTCGAACGGTCGCTCAAGCGTGCCAATCTGTGGGAAGAGGTCAAGCAGCGGCTGAACCGGCCGGGTGCCGGGCTGTCCGGCGGACAGCAACAGCGGCTGTGCATCGCCCGGGCCATCGCGGTGGAACCGTCGGTGCTGCTGATGGACGAGCCGTGCTCCGCGCTGGACCCGATTTCCACCCTGGCGATCGAAGATCTGATCAGCGAATTGAAATCGCGCTACACGATCGTGATCGTCACGCACAACATGCAACAGGCGGCCCGGGTGTCCGAACGGACCGCATTCTTCAATCTGGCCGGGGTCGGGCAACCGGGCAGGCTCATCGAGTACGACGACACGGCCAAGGTCTTTTCCAACCCCTCGGAGAAGTCCACCGAGGATTACATCTCCGGCCGCTTCGGCTGAGATCGCCGGACGCGGGGCCGGCCGGATTCGCGGGTCACAGCGTCGCCCGTGACCACCTCAATGGCGCGGATCAACTTCTCCGGCGCGGCTGAAATGGTGAACTTCAGCCCCGCCAGTCCCATAACCCCCACGTTCATCCGCGCTGCGGAAGATGATCCGCGCCACTGAGCTGGTTACGGGGGGCGACATCGACCGCGCTGCACAGCAGGTCGTACGCCAGGCGCCGGCCCTCGCGAGCGGAGCCGACCGGCCTGGCCTGGACCCGGCGACCGTTTCGGTAGAGCACTCCCAGCAGCTGACCATCTTGTCGCCGTTCGACCTGCGCAACCAACTCGTCCACGTCTGCATCCCTTGTTCGGCGGTGGATGCGCGTCGTTGCGCTGGGCACCCTTTCGTTGCGCGCTTTTCAGCGCTCTGCCAACATCCACAGTTCCGGCCCCACCCGAACGCCGTCGCGCGTCAGGATGAACGGCGAAGGAACACCGCGTCTGCAAAACGCCAGCGGATGGGCATATTGAACAGCGAGCGGGCCTTATTGAACAGCGAGCGGATCGCTCGGCGCCATGGCCGGGGTGGTGTCGCCGCCGACGTTCTCGCCGGTGACGAGGAAGACCACGCGGCGCGCGACCGCGACGGCGTGGTCGGCGAACCGTTCGTAGAAGCGGCTCAGCAACGCGATGTCCACCGCGGGCGGGACACCGTGCCGCCAGGTCGGTGCGAGCAACGCGCTGAACAGCTCCCGCTGGAGATCGTCCATCAGGTCGTCCTCGACCTCGAGGCGGCGGGCCAGCTCGAGGTCGCGCTCGCGGAGCACCAAACCGGCCTCGTCGGCCAGGTGGACGCCGACCCTGCCCATCCGTTCGATGACCGGCCGGACGTCCATCGGGATCACATGCGCTGGATGTCGGCGGCGGGCGGCCTTGGCGACGTGAATGGATAGCTGGCCCATGCGCTGCAGGTCGGACACTATCCACATGGCGGACACCACGACCCGCAGGTCGCGAGCGACCGGCGACTGCAGCGCCAGCAACTCGAGCGCGACATTTTCCGCGCCGGCCCGCATCTGGTCGAGCGTCACGTCCGAGGCGATGACCTGTTCGGCGAGTGAGAGGTCGGCGTCGAGCAGGGCGCGGGTCGCCTTCCGAAGTGAATCACTGGTGAACTGACTCATTGCGAAGCCATGTTCGCCCAGTTCCGCCAGCCGCAGTTGGTATGCCTCTCTCATTGCTCCAGCTTAGAGCCCGAAGTCAGCACTCGGCCCGGTTCACAATGAACGGGCGGTGAACGTGCGACCCGTCGCGCGTTCACCTGCGCTTGTCATGCGCAAAGTGCATCCCCGGCGTTGATGGCCGGCAGCTCTCCGGAGGACAGCGTCGGAGTCTCAGATCCGCTCACCGCACCGCTGGTCGGGGAGACCGTGCCGGTCACAGTGACCCCCGCGCTGACCGAGCTGAAGGGGCCGTCGAACGATTCGCCCAGCACCAGCCGCACCTTCGAACCCAGCTGGTCGGTCGGCACCAAAGTGGCTCCAGGGACGGCGGCGGCGACGGTCAGCGCGGCGTCCAGGTTCTCCGGCGCGTACTCGACGGTCGCCGCGGCCTGCGCCGTCTCGTCGGCCAGCTGCAGGTCGTTCACGGTGACGGCGAAGCCGTAGCCGTTCAGCTCGTTCATCGCCGACGTCGCCACGCCCGACTGCCCGGTGGCATTGACGATGGTCAGCTTGACCGTCGCCGGGTCGACGGTGACACCGGTGCCGGAGGCCTCGCCGGACGCAGAGGTGGCCGCGGTGGACTCGCCCGGTGTCGTCGGCGTCTCCGATGCCGCGGGCTCACCGGGCAACGGTCGGTCGTTGATCAGCGCGTCGAAGATCTCCGGTGCCTTGCTCTGATCGACGTCGAGCGCGCCGTCGTCGCTGGTGCTCGGGGTCGTCGGCAGGGTGAAGAAGGTGACCCGGCTCGGGTCCAGGGTGCCGAAGGACTGGGCCAACACGCCGAGGTCGTCGATGGTCACGCTGTCGGTGAAGGTGTTCTGCACGAACGCCTGCAGGAAGGCATCCAGCTTGCTCGGGTTGAACAGCGTTCCCGCGCTCGTCACCTGCTGCAGAATCGAGGACAGCACGATCTGTTGCCGGCGGATGCGGGCCAGATCCGAATCGGTGTCGCCGATGACGTTGCGCGCCCGGACCAGGCTGAGCGCCTGCTCGCCGCCGATGGTCTGCACTCCGCCCGCCGCCACCACGGTCTGCAGCTCGCGGTCGACGATCGGTCCGCAGACGTCGACGGTGATGCCGCCGAGCGCATCCACCATGTTCTTGAAGCCGGAGAAGTCGATGCCGATGACGCGGTCGATCTGCAGACCGGTGAGATCTTGCACGGCCCGCACGGTGCACTGCGGGCCGCCGACCGAATACGCCCAGTTCACGTGCCACTGATCGCCGCGGCTGACCGGGTAATCGGCGTCGCTGAGCTGGCCGGTGTTCGCGTCCCATTGTTTGCAGGTGGGCGCATCGATCCAGGTGTCCCTCGGTATCGAGAGCACCGTGACGTGCTGCCGGTCCGCGCTGATGTGCGCGACCATCAGGGTGTCGGAGTTGGCGACCCCGTCGGACGTGCTCGAGTCCGAATTACTCGCATCGCCGTTGGCCCCCGAGCGAGTGTCCGAGCCCAGCAACAGGATGTTCTCTGCCTGGAATCCGCCCGCTGGCGCCGGGGCCGCCGTGGCCGTCGACACGTTGGAATCGTCACTGACGATCGCGTTGACGCTCCGCGACAGGATGCCGGAATCGGCGCGGGCCTTGATCGACCACTCCCAGCCGGTGACCAGCAGGACCACGACGGCGACGAGCGCGACCGCCACCCGGCCGGCAATCAACAGGCCATGGGTCGCGGAGTGGGCGTGCTGCCGGTGCTGGCCCGGGACTTCCGTCTGACCGGTGGCCGGTGAAGGGGTGTCGCGTGGCTCGTCGCTCACGCGACCTCCTCCATCATCGAGTAGCGCCCTGCCGTCAGTTCTCTCGCCCACCCCTGGTCAGAACGTTTCCTACGGCGTTTCTTCCGCGGCGTGTCGCAGTGGCTGGTCCGAGTGTCCATGGTACGGACCGTGCGCGCATGACGACGTCGTCAGCCGAGCGGTCGAATGGTCAACGGGCGGTGTGACGCAGCGCCGACGACTTTCGGACGGACACAGGGCAATCAGGGGTCAGACGCGCGGACGGGTTGCGGGTTCATCCCACACACAGCGGTGTGATGGACGCCGCACCGTCGTGCACACCAAGGTGCAGGGTGGTCAGGTCGGTTCCGGTGATCCGGTCGCCGGTGTAGATGCGGATCAGCACGGGCAGGGAGTAGAGGGTGCCGGCCGGTGTGCCGTCCGCGCCGGTCCAGTCCGGGGTGGCGCGCAGGCCGGTGTACACCGGCTCGAACCGCAGCGTGGTGGTGGCCGGCGAGCAGTGCCGGAAAGCATCGGACAATGCCGGGTCCACGACGTCCGCCAGCACGGCCTGCTGGCCGTCGACGGGCCCGCCGGCGGTGGCGTTGACCGTGTCGATGGCCGACCGGATGGCCTGCTCGTCGTCCGGCACCGCGCCGCCAGGTGCCGCCGACGCGCCGGTGGGGTCCGGCGGCGGAGCGTCCGCCGTGCACCCCGTCACCAGCCCGAGGACCAACCCGATGACGGCCAGTACATCCGTGAGTGCGCGTCGGCGGGACGGCATTTTCTCGGGCCCGACCCCGGCGTCAGCCCCCGCCGTCATCCAGCTCGGCTCCCTCCGGCACAGCCTCGGCATCCGGATCGTCCAGCCAGCCGTAAGGGAGCTGCACCCGGCGTTGCGGCGCCCCCTGTCGGCCCCGCGGGCCCTGTGCGGCCACCGGGAAGGACTGGTCGAGGTCAAGCAGGTCGAGCAGGGTGTCCAGTTCGTCCAGGCTGGAGACCATGCCGAGATCCCGCCGCAGATCGGAGCCGACGGCGAAGCCCTTGAAGTACCAAGCCATGTGTTTGCGCAGGTCACGCATGCCGCGGTCGGCGCCCATCTCCTCGCAGAGCAGGACGGCGTGCCGGCGCAGGGTGGCCGCCACCGCGGCCAGATCCGGGGGCGTCGGCGCCGGTCGGCCTTCAAACGCCGCGGCGAGTTCGGCGAACAGCCATGGCCGGCCCTGGCAGCCGCGACCCACCACAACTCCGTCACATCCGGTCTGGGCCATCATCGCCAGCGCGTCGGACGCCGCGAAGATGTCCCCGTTGCCGAGCACCGGGATGCCGGTGACGATCTCCTTCAGCCTGGCGATCGCAGACCAGTCCGCGGCGCCGGAATAGTGCTGGATCGCCGTGCGCCCGTGCAGCGCGACGGCGGCCACCCCGCAGTCCTCGGCGATCCGACCGGCGTCGGTGTAGGTGATGTGGTCCGGGTCGATGCCGATCCGCATCTTGACGGTCACCGGCACGTCCGCCTCGCTCGCGGCCGTGACGGCGGCGGTGACGATCGCCTCGAAGAGCCGCCGCTTGTAGGGCAGCGCGGAGCCGCCGCCCTTGCGGGTGACCTTCGGTACCGGGCAGCCGAAGTTCAGGTCGATGTGATCGGCCAGGTCCTGCTCGACGACCATCCGGACGGCCTGGCCGACCACAACTGGGTCCACCCCGTAGAGCTGCAGCGACCGCGGGGATTCCTCCGGCTCGAACCGGATCATCTCCATGGTCTTGGGGTTACCCGCCAGCAGCGCCCGGGTGGTGATCATCTCGCAGACGTAGAGCCCGGCCCCGAATTCCCGGCACAGCCGGCGGAAGGAGGAGTTGGTGATCCCGGCCATCGGGGCCAGCACCACCGGCGGCCAGACCTGGTACTGCCCGATGGCGAGCACGCCGGCGCCCCCGGCGGCCGGCGCCGCCCGGTCCGGAGCGAGGCTGTCAGTGATGCTCACCCGACGATTGTCCCGCCTCGCCCGGCCCGGCGATCACAAGAGCTGGCACAGTGGATCGCCATGAGCATCCCGGCCGCGCTCGGCACCCTGCAGACCAGCCCCGCCCTTGACCGCCGCGACCTGCTCGCGCCGCCGGTCGCGGCAGCGCTGGCCACCCTGACGATCGCCGACCGCATCCTGGTGGCGCCCATCGATCCTGACCTGGCAGACACCGCCGCGTTCTGCGCGGCCTACCAGGT
>DASQFG010000298.1:0-2081 GCA_035633315.1 Nakamurella sp.
GCAGGGGCTTCCTCTTGGCCGGCGTTTGCTGCGGGTCGGTGGTGGTCACGACCTCGTCCTTCGCCGGTGGCGCGCTGGTCAGCTCCTCAAGGAAGACCTTACGCTGCGGAGCGGGGTGTCACCGGGCGTCACCGGCTACTCCGATCTGATCCACCGCCGCGTGCCGCCCGGATCTCTTCGTTCAGCGGCTCGTTCAACGGGGCTGGGTGCGGGTGCCACTCGGCCTGCCGCGGCCGATCCGGCAGCGCGACCCGGCCGTTGGCCCACAGCAGGGTCTGCCAGGAATCGGTCTCCTCCGGCGCCGAGGGGAACAACCGGCGCAGCACCAGGGTGCTCAGCACCGTCGGCGGGTCGAACTCCAGGCCGAGACCCCTTGCCGCGTCATAGGTATGGACCAGCAGCTCGTCACACCCCATGGCCGCGAAGCCCGTGGCGTCGGCCATGCCGGCCGGGTGCCAGCCCCGCTGACCTGGCTGGACCGAGTCGACGATGTGCCCGAGCACCGTTGCCGCGGTGGTCAGGGTCGCCACCAGGCTCTCCGGCTCCTCCGTCGGGCGGACCGAGAGTTCCAGTGTGCTCAGCTCTTTCGGGCCGGCGGACAGGTCGACGGCGTACCACAGCAGGGTCGTCGCGATGTGCGCGACCACCTGCCGGACCGTCCAATCCATCTCGGGGATCTTCTCGTCCCAGTCCCGGTCCAGGGCAGGGGTCAGGAATCTGGTGCAGGCGCGGGCAGACTGCCGAAGGTTCGATCCGTCCATCGGGTCATTCCGGCCGGAGGTGCCGGTCGGTGTCCCGGCTGGGCTGGACCCGCTTGGGTTCGCCGGGCATCTTCGGGTACTCCGGCGGGTACGGCAGGTCACCCTCGCCGCGATCGGCCAGGTCGCGGTCGGCCATCTCCAGCAACTGTTCGATCGAGTACGCGCGCTCGTCCAGGGCGGCGTGCGGGTCGCCGACGGCCGCGAACCGGGCGGGCATGGTGGTCACGTCGAAATCGTTCGGCGCGACGTCCGGCACCTCGTCCCAGCGCAGCGGCGCGGACACCGTCGCCCTTGGGTTCGCGCGGATGGAGTACGCGGAGGCGATCGTGCGGTCGCGGGCCATCTGGTTGTAGTCGATGAAGATCCGTTCGCCACGCTCCTCCTTCCACCAGTTCATCGTCACCTGTTCGGGCATTCGCCTGGCAAGCTCGCGGCCGAGCGCGATCACCGCCCGCCGTGCCTCGACGAAGGTCCACCGCGGCTCGATGGGCACGTAGACGTGCAGGCCACGCCCGCCGGAGGTCTTCGGGTGGCCCGCCATCCCGAGCTCGTGCAGCAATTCGCGGAGCTGCGCGGACACCACCACGGCGTGGCTGAAGTCGGTACCGGGCTGCGGGTCCAAGTCGATCCGAAGCTGATCGGGGCAGTCGACCTCGCCGCGGCGGACCGGCCAGGGATGGAACGTCAGCGTGCCGAGGTTCGCGCACCAGGCGACGACAGCCAGTTCGGTGGGGCAGACCTCGTCCGCGGGTCGCCCGCTGGGGAACGCGATGCGCGCGGTCTGCACGTAGTCAGGGGCGTTCTGCGGCACCCGTTTCTGGTAGAAGGCGTCACCGCGGTTGTCCATCCTGGTGGAGAGCTTCGCGCCCTCGAACACCCCGCCCGGCCAGCGCTCCAAAGTGGTCGGCCGCTCCCGGAGGGCTCCCAGGATGCCGTCGCCGACGGACAGGAAGTACTGCACCACATCGAGTTTCGTGATCCCGCGGTCGGCGAAATAGACCTTGTCGGGATTGCTGACCCGGACCGTGCGTCCGCCGACCTCGAGTTCGACCGCTGGTGTGGTGCGCGCCATCCTGGCAACCTACCGGCCTTCGTCCGTGCTCGTCACGGACGCGTAAGGACTGGCGGGAACGTCGCCAGGCGTCGTGGTGTTGTGTATGGCATGACCTATCCAGTACAGAAGTCCGACAAGGAATGGCGTTCCGAGCTGAGCCCGCAGGAGTACGGGGTGCTGCGGCAGGCCGGAACGGAGCGTCCGTTCTCCAGCCCCTACGAGACCGACGAGACCGTCGGTGTCTACCGGTGCCGCGGCTGCGGCAC
>DASQFG010000299.1:0-2820 GCA_035633315.1 Nakamurella sp.
TGGAACTTCGCGGCCCGGACAAGGTACGGCGAGGCGTCACACACCTCGGTGACGCCGGTGCGACCGGACCGCACGCTCGCGAGCAGCGCCCGGCGCTGCAACGCGTAGTCGACGAGTCCCCGCTGGGTCCGCACCCTGAAAGGGTACGCGGGGCGTCTGAGGGCCACGCGGGGGCCGCCGAGACCTCCCTGACCACCCTCCGGCGTGTCGGCAGAGTGCGCCGGCCCGCCGGTCACCGCTGACGCAACACTCGACCATCCCTCGAGCGGGCACGGTCCGTCAGTTCAGTCGGCGGCACCCGGGCTGCGCCCTGGTGCGGGCGTGACGCCCGTGACCTGAGCCGATCCGTTCGGGGGGGGCACGGCTCGCGTCGGCTGGTCGTCGATCGGGTCGACGGGCCCCCAATCGCCGAGGACCTCGTCATCGTCGTCATCGTCGTCGCTGAGGTTGTTGGCGGCGCTGGAGTTGCTCTCCTTGCTGTCCTTGCTGCGGTTGCTGTCGTCGCCCTGACGGTGGCCGCCCTCGTCGCCGGCGTCCTGGTCCGTTTCCGGGTCGGAGGCCAGCGTCGGCACCAGCTCGTACCGCCGGCCGTAGGTCTCAACCACCGACACCACGACCGCGACGATGGGCACGCCGATGATCGCGCCGATCGGACCCCAGATCGCCGCCCCGATGAAGACCGCGGCCAGCGCGATGGCCGGGTTCACCTCCATCGTCCGGTGCGACACCTTGGGAGTGAAGACGTACGTCTCGATCTGCTGATAGACGATGGCGAACAGCACGATCCAGATGGCGTTGATCGGCTTGTCGGGTATTGCCACCACCACCGGAACCGCCACCCCGATGTACGTCCCGATGATGGGGATGAACTGGGCGGTGATACCCGCCAGCAGGGCAAGCGGCAGCCAGCCGGGCAATCCGATCGCCCAGAACAGGATGCCGTGGAAGAACGCCGACGCAGCAGCCAGCACGATCTTCGACGCGACGTACCCACCGGTCTTCTGCTCGGCGATGTCCCAGATCTCACCGAGCACCGGCTGCCGGTCCGGCGGCAGCCAGACCGCAACGTGTTGCACCAGCCGCGGCCCCGCGCCGGCGATGTAGAAGGAGAACACCACGATGGTGACCAGGTCCAGGATCACGGCCAGCAACGACCCGACCCACCCGAAGAACCCGCCGGCCAGACCCTGGGCCAGCGACTGGATCTGATCCGGCTCGATCTTCAACGCGGAGGTGACCTGAGCCGGGTCGAGGTTCACCCCGAAGGTCGAGTTCACCTGGGTGACCACGCTCTGCACGGTCGCGGGCACGTCCCGGACGAGCTGCGTGACCTGGTCGAACAGCATCCGCTCGAAGATCACCGCCAGCCCGGCCAGCACGACGATGACGGACCCACCAACGACCGCGGTCGATCTCGCCCGGCTCAGCCCGCGCCGCAGGAACCATTGGATCGCCGGTTCGGTCGCGATGGCGGTCAGCCAGGCCAGCAGGATGAGGAACAGGAAGTGGCGCGCGACCTCGACCACCCACAGCGCCACCAGCCACAGTGAGATCAGCACCAGGACGCGGACGGTGGCCTTCTGCACGTCCCGCTGCTCGATGGAGATGCGCACCCGGCGGATCGGCGCACGTTCGTTGACGCGGTCCTCCGCGCTGCGCTTCTGCCGCTGTAGTTCCGATTCCGGGGGTTCGGGATCCGGCTTGCGACGGAGACGGCGCGCCTGCCACTTCATCCCAAACCTCGCAGATCAGCCCGTGTCCAGGCGCTACCCAGCCTCACTTCCGGCACCCTACTCCGACGCTCGAGTTGTCGAATCACGCCACCGCTCCACGCCGCGCGAGATGCTCGGAGTCGATCTCGCCACCTGGGAGGATTCCCCTCAGTCAGCGGCATCCGCCCCGACGGCCACCGCAGCAGCACCCGAGAACGGATACCTGCATGACGGACAACCCCGCTGATCCTGCGACTGAGCCGGCCACTGAGCCGGCCACCGGACCGGCCACTGAGCCGGAGGTACCCGCCGCCGAGATCGCTGCATCCGACCCCGGGATCGCCCAGCCGGCCGGCTCCGGATACCAGCTGCCCCGGGCATTGATCATCATGTTGGGTCTGGCCACGGCGGTGGTGGTGGCCGCCGGCATCCACCAGGTGCCCGGCATCCTCGGGCCGGTCTTCTTGGCCATCGTGCTGACCGTCACCGTCGACCCGATCCGGGGCTGGATGCTCCGGAAGGGAGCACCCCGCTGGCTGGCCAGCCTGACGCTCGTCGTCGTCATCTTCGCGATCCTGATCGGGCTGGTGGCGGGGCTGGTGATCGGTGCGGCGCAACTGGCCACCCTGCTTCCCCAGTACTCGGACCAGATCCAGCAGGACATCGCCAACCTCGAAACCTGGCTGGCGGGCTTCGGTATCAGCCAATCCGACATCCAGTCGATGACCAGCAACGTCAGCTCCAGTTCGATCATCTCGGCCGTCGGGAGCGTGCTGAGCTCGGTGACGTCGGTGCTGTCGGCGCTGTTGTTCGTGCTGGTGCTGGTGATCTTCATGGGGCTGGACGGCGCGATGTTCGGCGCCAGGATGAACCGGGTGAAGGCCGGCCACGAACCCGTTCTGGGGGCCCTCGGCCAGTTCGCCCAGGCCACCCGACGCTACTTCGGGGTGGCGACCATCTTCGGCGGGATCGTCGCGGTCCTGGACGGCATCGGTCTGCTGATCCTGGGCATCCCGGCGGCGGGTCTGTGGGCGCTGCTGGCCTTCATCACCAACTACGTGCCCAACGTCGGGTTCATCATCGGGCTGATCCCGCCCGCCCTGCTGGG
>DASQFG010000300.1:0-1518 GCA_035633315.1 Nakamurella sp.
CAGGCGGCCGAATTGCGATCGGCGCTGGTGCGGCTCGGGGCCGATTCCGAGACACTGGCACTGCCGGCCGACCTGACGGTGGTCCAGGTCGGTGACCTGATCCACCGGGGGCCGGATTCGCCCGGTGCCGTGGACATCGCCCGCAAGGTGATGAACGCGCAGCCCAGACAATGGGTTCAGCTCGTCGGGAACCACGAAGCGCAATACCTTGCGCCACCACGGTTCCACTGGCCGGAGCGGCTGCCGTCGGACGTCACGGAGACGGTGTTCGAGTGGTGGCGGACCCGCCGGATGCGGGTCGCCGTCGCCATCGGAACCGAAGACGGGCACGACTACCTGGTGACGCACGCGGGACTCACCGAGGGGTACTGGCGGCATTTCGTCGGCGAACCGGCCACCGCCGCATTGGCCGCGCGGTCACTGAATTCGATGATCGGCAGGTTGCACGAATCCTGGCTGTTCCGCGGCGGGGTGATGGTGACCGGGGACGTCGACCTGTCCGCCGGGCCGATGTGGGCCTCCGCCCCCGATGAGCTGCTGCCGTCCTGGCTGGCGTCGTCGGCGCCGGCGCCGTTCGACCAGATCCACGGCCACAGCAGCACGGTCGACTGGGCGACCGGGCGGGAATACGGGCGGCCCGAACTCAGCGGGTTGATCACCGAGGACCCGGTGCGCCGGCACGCCACCGCGATCGTCGAGGGATGCCGCATCATCGGGATCGATCCCGGTCACGGCCGCCGGCCGGCGAAGACGTGGGCGCCGCTCGTGCTCGCCGGCGCCCACGTCCTGTAGCGATCAGGCTGTAGCGATCAGGCCGGTTGGCGAGAGCCCGTAAGCGCCCCAACCGTCGCGGCGATCACCGGTCCGTGCTGGTCCACCCGGCTCCGCGGTGTCAAAAGCCGCAGGTAGGGAAGCCTTCGCTAGCTGGAATCCCTGCGCGAATTGGATCAAGCTTGACCGGTGAGCGCCACCGACAACAAGCCCAGCAGTTCCGATCGCGGCAAGCAGCGCGACGGTGCCGACCATCACGAACCGCACGACACCGGACTGGCCAGCCGGCTGAACTGGCTCCGGGCCGGGGTGCTCGGCGCGAACGACGGCATCGTCTCGACGGCCGCCATCGTGCTCGGCGTCGCCGGCGCCACCGACGAGCGAGGCCCGATCATCCTGGCCGGGTTGGTGGGGCTGATGGCCGGCGCCATGTCGATGGCCGCCGGAGAGTACGTGTCGGTCCGCTCCCAGGCGGATTCCGAGCAGGCCGCACTGGGCATGGAACGCGCGGAGCTCAAGGCAGACGACAAGGCCGAGCACCAGGAGCTGGCGGCGATCTATGTGAAACGCGGTCTGGATGCCGCGCTGGCGAAGCAGGTTGCCAAGCAACTGATGGCGCATGACGCGCTGGGCGCGCATGCCCGCGACGAACTCGGGATCTCCGAGACGCTCAGGGCGCGGCCGATTCAGGCGGCGTTTACCTCCGCAGCCAGCTTCGCCGTTGGCGCGGCGATGCCGCCGTTGGCT
>DASQFG010000301.1:0-9010 GCA_035633315.1 Nakamurella sp.
TTGTCGCTCGGGTTTCTCGCCTGCGGAAGCAGGCGCCTTCCGTCACGGCGACAACAGTCTCCGACGCATCCTGACCGACGGCCCCGGTCGGCAGTTCGCCGGCCCGCTGCACCTACTGCGCCTACTGCGCACCTCCCGCCAGCAAGCCGCGGGCTACTCGCGCCACCACGCCGGACGTACCGACCTCGGCACCAACCGCTCGATCAGGGACAGCGGCGCGTTACGGTCCAGGCCGTCGGCGATGGCGGTGGCGGCCGGCCACAACGACCCGCCGCCCTGCGGCCGCGTGCGGGTCATGGTGACGGTGTCGTGCCCGGAGGCTTGCGGCTGACCGCCCGCGGCGGAGTGCGCCCGGCCGTCGCCGTTTGCGGGCAAACCGCCGCGCGTCTCCCGTGGCCCGTCATGGCCCGCCGACAATCCATCCGGCAAACCACTCGCGGTAGGTCGGCCGTTCCCGGTCGACGCCTCGGCGGCCGGCGGCCCGTCGACCACCGGCCTTTTGATGGCCGGGCTGTCGTCCTGGCCGATGTGCTGGCCGGCGGTCTGCGGCCCTGGCGGCGCATACCAGCCGTGCTCGACCTGCATGACGAGCGTGCGCAGCGTCGCCCGCTGCTGGTCCGGCAGGTGCGTCGCGCGCGCCAGCCGGTTGGCCACCGCGCGGGCGGACTCCGCCGCGTTCAGCGCGATCCCGTGGTCGACCGCGAGATCCTCGACCTCGCTCCAGACCGCGGCCGCCGCACCCGGTCCTCCGGCTTCGGCCATCGATCGGCGCCGCGTTCGCCGGCGGTTCCTGACGACGGTCGGCCCGGCCGCGGCGGCTGTCAGCGCCAGCGCGATCGCGAGCAGCCACCAGAGCGTGCTCGACACCGTGGAGTCCTTGGCCGCCGAGCCGCCGGCGGCGGTGTTCTGCCCGGGTGCCGACCCGCTGTCCCCGGCGGACCGCCGGAGTTCCTCTGGCACCGAACCACCGGCGGTCGCCGGTCCGGTCGTGGTGGGTGCGGTGGTCGGCGCCGCGGTGGCGTCCGTGAAACCCTGCTGGCCACCCTGACCGCCGCCCAGCGGGGTGGGGTCGAAGCGAACCCAGCCCGCGTCGTTGAACAGCACCTCGACCCAGGCGTGCGCGTCGTTGCTGCTGATCACGTACGTGCCGTCCGCGTCCTTCACACCCTGGGTGAACCCGACCGCCACTCGCGCCGGCACGCCGGCCGCGCGGAGCATCACCGCCATCGCCGAGGCGTACTGCTCGCAGAATCCCTGTTTGTTGTTCAGGAAGTCGACCAGCGCATCGCCACTGTCACCCGGGGGAACGGCGAGCGAGTAGACGAAACCGTTGGCCGGGTTGGTGAACCACGAGCGCAGCGCCTCGGCCTTGTCGAACGCGGTGGTGGCGCCCGCCGTCACCTGCTGGCTCAGCGTGACGACCTCGTCCGCCAGCGGACCGGTCTCGGTCAGCGAACCACCGGTGGTCACGGTGTCGGCGCGCAACTCGTCCGCGCTCACCGCTGGTGTCGAGACGGTGAGCTGGTAGGCACCGGGATCGATCGGCTCCTGCCGGTGCACCGCCTCGAGCGCGGCGTCGTAGTACCAGCCCGCGTCCAGTCCGGAGATCGAGGAGATCCCGTCATAGATCGGCAGGAACTGGTCCCGGTAGGCCAGCGAGGTCACGGTGACCTGGTCGGTGCTCCCGGCCCCGGCCGCGGCCGGTCCGCCAGTGGGCACCGCCCCGTTGCTCAGGGTGTCCACCGACCAGCCCTCGCCGGGCGTCCACTTCTGCAGGCCGACCGTGCGCAGGTAGTTCGGCTCGGACAGGCCGGACACCCGCAGCAGCGGCACCGGCTCCGTGCGTTGCAGGTTGCCCGAAAGGGAGGCGAAGGGGGACAGGCCGATCCCACTGGCACCTGAGTTGCCGCCCCGCGGCAGCCGGCCCGCGGTACCGATGCTGGTGACCGACGAGGACACCAGCAGCGCGACCACCACCGCCACGGCGGCCAACACGATCCCGCTGAGGATCGTCGCGGTGGCCGCGCCGCCGTCCGTGCGTCGACCGCTCAGCCCGTCGACGGCGAGCAGCAGCGCGTACAGCACGGCCGGGCCGGCGAACGCCTCCCACGTCAGCATCCCCAGGTCGATCGACGCCGGCACGGAATACATGCACAACAGGGGGAGCGCCACCAGTGCCGGCGCACGACACACCGCGATCAGCATGTCGACGATCAGGGCGGTCAAACCGACGGCCAGCGCGATCAGGAACGCCAGCTCGGTCGACGACGCGGCCGGCGACACCGAGGTCCGGATCTGTTCCCAGGCGCCGTCGAGCAGGTCACCGGAATCGGACAGCGCGGCGGCGTTCGGGATCACCCCGCCGTAACCGCCGGTGGTGAACAGGGCGGTCAGGGCCACGGCCGCGGCAGCCAGCTGCAGCAGCACCACGACAGCGGCGGGCAGCCGAGCCAGCCGAGCCCCGACGCCGACCAGCCAGATCACCGCGACCAATTCGATGGTCGGCCACAACCAGGAATCGCCGCTGACCATTGGCGGGATCGCGGTCATCGAGGCCAGCACGGCCAGCGCGCCGAGCAGGGTGGACCAGAAGTAGATGTCGGTGGGCTCCGACGGAGCGGCCGGCGCGGCCGCGATACCCGCGCCGCCACCCGCGCCGCCGCCCGCGCCTCGGCCAGGGTCTTGGCCTGCGCCAGAGGGGGGCCGGTGGACCGGCGGTGCGATCGTCATGACGCTGTGCGCATTTCGCTGCGCATCTCGGTGCTCATCTCGCTGCCGGCATCGGAACCTGGCGATCACCGGCGCGCTGGTACGCGGGCGATCCCGAGCACGCCCGGTTCCAGGCCAGCGCCAGCGGCTCGGCGGCACGCACGGGCACTACCCGCCAGCCGGCCGCCTGCAGGATGCCGATGCCCATGCCAATGCCGGGAGTACGCGCGGACGGCCCGTGTGCACCCCAGTCAGCGGTGTCCAGCACCATCGCCACCCCGTTGGTCCCACGCCGCCGGGCTGCGGCCAGAATCCGCGCCGCGGGCGGATCGATCTCGGCCAGGATCGCCACGATCAGCCCCGATCCAGTCACCGCGGTGTGCGCCATCGTTGTCGCCGGATCCGGTTCGATGACGGCCAACGCGGCCAGCACGTCGTCGGTGATGTCGCGTCCGCTGGCCAGCACCGCACCGGTGTGCGTGGTGACCCGGATCTGGTGGTCGGCCTCCAGCAGATGCAGGCTGATCGAGGCGGCGAGCGTCACCGCCGTCTCCAGGCTCGTATCGGCGCCCTCGCCGCGGTGCGCGGTCGCGCGGTGGTCGAGCATCACGGTGGCGCCGCCGTGTGAGACCGGTTCCTCGAGCCGCACCATCAACTCGTCGTGCCTGGCCGATGCGCGCCAATGGATGGTGCGGATGTCGTCGCCGCTGCGGTATTGACGGATCCCGACGTCGGGATCGCCGCCGATGGTGCCGGCCGCCGCACGGTCCGCGGCCGCCGACCGCGAACCGGTGCTCACCGGCATCCCGGCCAGCCTGACCACGGCAGGCACCACGAGTACTTCGCTGCGAGCCGGAAGGGTGCGGTGCTCCTCCCACAGGCCGAACGGATCGCTGATCCGGACCGTCGGCGGGCCCAGCAGGAACCGGCCGCGGCGGGTAGCGGTCAGCTGGTAGTTGGTGACGGCCTGACGGCCGGGCTTCAGCGGCGGCACCAGGCACCGGACGCCGCGCGTCAGGTCGGCGGTGGCCGGTTCCGACACCTCAAGGGTCGACGTGCGGGACGATCCGTTGTTCGTCACCGAGAGCATGACGCGGCCGACCGTACCCGGATCCAGCCGCGGGGGCACGACCATGTGGGAGGCGGAGAGCCGTAGCCGGCGGACCGACCCGACGACGAGCGCGATCAGTGGCAGCAGGGCGGCGAAGATCCCCACCCGCAAGAGGTCGCGTTCGTCGAGCACCACAGAACACACGGCGGCGGCCAGCCCGCCGGCCAGCAGGCACCGGCCGCGGGTGGTCAGCCCCCGCGACCGGGAGCGGTCGGAGGCCGGACGCCACGGCAGCCCCGCCCGGGACGGCTGTGACGACCGGGACGATCGGGACGATCGATCAGCCACCCCGCGGCACCCGGATCCGGCTCAGCACCACGGAGACGATCTCCTCGGCGGACCGGTGCGCGGCGTGCGCCTCGACGGTCAGCAGCAAGCGGTGCGCGAGCACCGGAACCGCCAGTCGCTGCACGTCATCGGGGACGACGAAGGCCCGCCCGTCCAGTGCCGCGGCCGCCTTGGCCGCGCGGGCCAGATGCAGCACCGCCCGGGGCGACGCGCCGAGCCTGACCTCGGGGACGCTCCGGGTGCTGCCGACGATCTCCACGACGTACTGCCGAAGGGCGGGCGCGAGGTGCACCGTCTGCACCGCGGAAATCAGGCCGGACACGGTCGCCGCGTCGGTCACCGGTCGCAGCAGGTCGAGGGGATTGCTGCGGTCCCGGTCGGCGAGCATCCCGATCTCGGCGTTGCGGTCCGGGTAACCAATGGACAGCCTCGCCAGGAAACGGTCCCGCTGGGCTTCCGGCAACGGGTAGGTGCCCTCCATCTCGACCGGGTTCTGGGTGGCCAGCACCAGGAACGGCCGGGCGAGGTGGTAGCTGGTGCCGTCGACCGTGACCTGCCGCTCCTCCATGCATTCCAGCAATGCGGACTGTGTCTTGGGTGAGGCCCGGTTGATCTCGTCGGCGACCACGATGTTCGCGAAGATCGGGCCCGCCCGGAACTCGAAGCGGGAGGTCTGGCGGTCGTAGACGCTCACCCCGGTGACGTCGCTCGGCATCAGGTCCGGGGTGAACTGCACCCGGCTCACCGTTGAATCGACGGTCTTGGCCAGCGCCTTGGCCAGCACGGTCTTGCCGGTCCCCGGGACATCCTCGATGAGCAGGTGCCCTTCGGAGAGCACAGCGACAGTGGCGAGCCGGATCACCTCGGCCTTGCCGAGCACCACTCGGGAGATCGCCGCCCCGATCCGGCCGCCGATGTCGGCCACCTGGGCAAGATCGGCCGGCCGATGATCCGCCGTGGGCGCAGTCGATCCCGGACCGTCTGATCGCTCCAGGTCGACGTGCTGTGTCACCGGTGATCCTCCCGACGGTCGTCGCCCTTGCTGGCCCCTTTCACAGTCTGCCAGGGGCGGGCGTCGGCGCGGATCCCCAATAGTGACCGCCACCCCTCGCCGCGCGGTGTCGACGCTGGTCAGAGCCGGTTCCAGCGATGATCGGCTGGCGGCCGACGCGGGTCGCTCCGGCCGAACCGGGCTCGCACATCGGTCCTGCGGATCGCTGCGCCCCCGGTTCCCCCACGACGCCCCACCCGGGGTACGCGGTGACATCAGCGTCACTGGTGTCCAACCGGCTGACCTGCGGAAGAACGACGCCTGCCGATGCCTTTCGTGGGCGGCCACGAAGCGGGCTCCCGCTGTCCGGCCCTGACCGTGGCCGGACCCGCCCACCGCCCCCGTGCCAGCCCCACCTTGCCCCACCCAGGTGACGTGCAGAAACGTCGCGACACCCGGACAAGTGGGGGATGGTGGTGGCGCTTAGTGGCAGAAAGTGGGGTACTGTGGCGCTACTTGGGACGCCGGACCTACCACCTGCCAGGCCGGGAAGCCGCGAACCATGCATGCGGGCCGGCAACAGATCAGTACCGCGGTTCCGGACAGGCTGGAGGTGGGGAGATGCTCCAGGGCTTCTTCGGCGCCTACACGCCACGGATGGACGACAAGGGGCGGGTGACGTTGCCCGCCCGCTACCGCAAGGAGTTCGCCGGAGGCGTGATGTTGGTCCGGGGACAGGACCACTGCCTGTACGTCTTCACTCCCGAGGGGTTCACCGAGTTCGCCGCGGCGGCGATCAACGCGTCCATCACGGATGAGAAGGCGCGGGGGTTCCAGCGGTACATGTTGGCCAACACCGACGAGCAGGAACCGGACAGCCAGGGGCGGATCTCCATCCCGGCGCGGATGCGCGAGTACGCGCGGCTGTCCAAGGACATCGTGATCACCGGTATCGGGCTGCGCATGGAGATCTGGGACGCGGCGGAGTGGCAGGCCTACGAGGCCCGTCAGGAAGCCGCTTACGCCGAGCCCGAGAGGGGGTTGCTCAACTGACGGACCGGACCCACACCACCCGCCAACCGCAGGCGGCGTACGTGCCGCCCGGCCCGCACCTGCATCGGCCCTGACACGACTTCCCCCGTGCCAGGACCGACGCGGGTGGGGACCAGGAAGCACGAACCACCGGAACCAACCGCCGGCCCGTTCGCGGCGTGGTTCCAGTCCGATGCCCGACCAACATGCAGGGAAAGTACCGAACGGCCCCGACAGTCCCTCGCCACGATCGCGCCACCGTCACCAGACACGACCAGACAGACAGGAACGGGGTGCCGATGGGCGGGCAGCAGACCGACGACAGCGAGTTCGCCGGTCATGTGCCAGTCCTGGTCCGGCGGGTCGACGAGTTGCTCGCCCCCGCGATCGAAGCCGCTACCGCTTCCGGTGCCCGCGACGTCGTGCTGGTCGACGCCACGCTCGGCATGGGCGGGCACACCCTCGCGCTGCTCTCGGCCCATCCCGGGCTGCGGGTGATCGGCATCGACCGGGATCCCGAGGCACTGCGGATCGCCGGCGACCGGCTGCAGGCGGCCGGGATGACCGACCGGGTCGAACTGGTGCACGCCGTCTACGACCGGATCGGTGACGTGATTGCCGAACGCGTCAGCTCCGGTCTGGTGCGGGCCGTGCTGTTCGACCTCGGGGTCTCGTCGGTCCAGCTGGACGTCGCCGACCGCGGGTTCTCCTACGCGCAGGACGCGCCCCTGGACATGCGGATGGACCCGACCGTCGGCATCTCCGCGGCCGCGGTCGTCAACACCTATCCCGGTGCCGAGCTGACCCGGATCCTGCGCGAGTACGGCGAGGAGCGGTTCGCCGGCCGCATCGCCAAGGCCGTCGTCGCCGAACGTGCCCGCCAGCCGTTCACCACCAGCTCGCGGCTGGTCGAACTCGTCCGCGCCGCCATCCCCGCGGCCACCCGGCGCACCGGCGGCAATCCCGCCAAGCGCACCTTCCAGGCGCTGCGGATCGAGGTCAACGACGAGCTCGGCGCACTGCGGCGGGCGATTCCTGTTGCGCTGCAACATCTGTCGGTGGCCGGACGGATCGTCGTGATGTCCTACCAGTCACTGGAGGACCGGATCGTCAAGCGGACCATCGCCCCGCTGACGGTGTCTACCAGCCCGCTCGACCTTCCGATCGAGCTGGCCGGCCACGAACCGGAATTTGCATGGCTCACCCGGGGAGCAGAACTCCCCGGCGAGCACGAGATCCAGGCGAACCCGCGCGCGGCATCCGCGCGTCTGCGGGCTGCGCAGCGCATCAGGGAGGCGGCGTCGTGACCACCGAGCAGACCCTCGACAGGACATCCGGCGACAGGCCTTCCGGCGGGGGGAGAAGCGCCGGAACCCGCGCGGCCGACTCGGTCTCCGCGATCGCGCCGGCGCCGAGTACCGCCTCGTCGCGCCGGGCGTACGCCAAGCGGCAGAAGCGCCGGGAGAAGATGTCCGCCACCCGGATGGTCACGCCGGGCAAGCCGGTCGCCTCGGCCCTGAACCGGGCACCGTTCGTGGTGGTGCTGATCGCCATTCTCGCGGGCGGGATCGCCGCCGTGCTGTGGCTGAACACGTTGACCGACGAGGCCGGCATGCGAACATCCACCGCCCGCACCTCGTCCACCGACCTGCGGCTGACGATCGAGGCGCTGCAACGTGACGTGGCCAACCTCGACGCCACTCCGCGGATCGCGGACGAGGCCGCCGCCCTCGGCTTGGTGCCGGTCGGTGACGCCGCCATGCTGGTGATCGACGGCACGGGCGCGGGCTCGGTCATCGGTACGCCGTCAGCAGTACCCGGACCACCACCACCTGCGGCGGCGGCGCCGGCACCTGACGCGGCGGCCGCACCCGCGGGGACACCCGCACCCGCGGCCGGAGCGGCACCGGCGGTGACCGGCCCCGCAACTGCGCCGGCCGATGCCGCGGCATCGACTCCGCCTGCCGATCCCGCCGCCGCCGCCGCCGCAGCAGCCGCAGCGGCAGCGGCAGCGGCAGCACCGGCCACGCCCGCCCCGGACGCAGCCGCTGCCGGAGCGGCGCCAGCTGCCGGAGCCCCAGCTGCCGGAGCCCCTGCTGCCGGGGTCGCTCCTGCCACGTCCGACCCCGCCGCACCGGCCCAGGGAGCGCAGCAATGAGATCAGGCTCAGCCGGCGACCCGACCGGCACCGCCAGGGCCGCCGGATCCCGACCCACCGCCAAGGCGGCCGGCTCCGGCGAGCGGCGCCGGCCGGATGGCCGGGCCGGGAATCCCGCGCCGGTGCCCGGCACGCCGACAGGCTCGCGCCCCAGGACCGGGACGAACGGCCCCGGCCCGCGCCGGGCGCCACGTACCCAAGCAGCCGAACGACCCGCCCGGCCGGCCCGCAAGCCCGCATCGGTGCGTGGCCGCCGGCAGCGCCGCCCCGGCGCCGCCAACGCCAACCTCCGGGCGCGGGGCAGGATCGCGCTCGTCGTGCTGCTGGCCATGCTTGCGGTGGCGCTGGTCAAGCTGATCACCATTCAGGGCATCGACACCGCGGACTACGCGGCAAAGAGCCAGGCCCAGCGGACCCGGACGATCCCGCTGCTCGCCCAGCGCGGCACGATCGCCGACAGCAAGGGCAATCCGCTTGCCTTCACGGTGGAGGGCAGGGCGGTGGCCGCCCGTCCTGCGCTGTTCACCGATGACTCCCAGCGCCGGAAGGTCGCGACGATCCTGGTCGCTGGCGTCGCCGGCGCCGGCGGCACCCTCACCGTCGATGAGGTCATGGCCAAGCTGACGTCCGGAAAGACCTACGTCTATTTGGTCCGCAACCTGATGCCCGCGCAGGCGGACGCGATCATGGAGAAGGTCGCCCCGCTGTTCGACACCGACCA